>JAUXAB010000130.1 GCA_030615025.1 Phycisphaerae bacterium
TAACCGGGTCGTTATGAGGCCGAGCGAAAAGTTCGAGGCCAAGGCGGCAGGCCAAAAATGCTCGGAGGCGTGGTTTTCTCCACGTTGAGAACGTTTTTGGCTGACAACGCAGGCATCAGGCTTTGCAGCCAGCCGCAATAGAGCGGGTTATTTGGATAGGCTCTAAACACAAAGGATTTTAGCGAATCGGGCGGAGAAAGTCAAGTAACCGGCGAAATCCGCTACCCTCTCCCCCCTCGGCTTGGGTGGGGTGTTGATGAGGAAGGGAGGCTGGTTCTCCTAAAGAACCTCTATCACAGCGGATTTGCATGGCCCGGAGCATTCCCTGCGAGGCTTGGGTGCCGTGATGGTGAGGAAACATACCTTCCTCTTGATGGTAACTGGTAACTGGTAACTGGTAACTGGTAAATGGTAACTGGTAAATGGTAACTGGTAACTGGTAACCAATCACTAATTACCAATTACCAAATCGGGGTGATGGTGAGGAGGAAATTGTCTGGTCGAGTTTTTTTGACAGGATTTACAGGCCCGACTTGTCGGGCTTGTTTTATCCTGTTATCCTGTCTAAACCCCAAAGCCCGAAAGATCCGGATTGGTATGAAAAACTAACGCCTTATAGAAAATCCTTGACAGTCAAGTCCTGCGGAGGGATATTTGATGACATCAAAAATACGTTACGTTAAGGAGACTCAATTATGGGCGGATATTGTGGAAAACTCTTAAGGGTAAATCTCAATACGGGTGAGCTTAACAAAGAAAATCTGGACACAGGGATCGCCAAGAAGTTTATAGGCGGTCGTGGCTTGGCGACTTATTTGTTATCTCAGGAGGTCGATCCCAGCATCGATCCGTTTGATCCGGCGAATAAGATTATTTTCGCGACCGGGCCACTTACTGGATCACAGGCCCCTACCTCGGGGCGACACATGGTGGTTACGAAATCGCCTTTGAGTGGCACTGTTGCCTCTTCTAATGCTGGTGGGTTTTGGAGTGCTGAGCTCAAGCGTGCCGGTTTCGATTTAGTTATCGTAGAGGGCAAATCAGACAAACCATGCTACATATCTATCAATGACAGCGCGGTCGAGCTCAGACATGCCGAAAACTATTGGGGCAAGTTGGTTTCTGAGACGACTGACCTGCTGCTGCAAGACATAGAAGACTCCAAGGCTCGGATTCTAACTATTGGTCCTGCCGGCGAGAAACTATCGTTATTAGCTTGTATTATGAATGACAAGTATCGTGCTGCAGGTAGATCAGGAGTAGGAGCGGTAATGGGTAGCAAGAATCTCAAGGCAATTGTGGTAAGAGGCACCGGCAAACTGGAACCGGCGAAACCAGAAGCAGCTAAAAGAGTCTTGAAGGAAGTCCGGAAGAAAATCCGTGAGAACGACGTTACCGCCAAAGGCTTACCCACATACGGCACGTCAGTGCTGGTAAATATAATTAATGAAAGTGGCATTTATCCCACCAGAAACTTCCAGCAGGCGTATTTTGAAAAGGCAGACGAAGTCTCGGGTGAAGCTCTGGCTGAAAAGTACTTGGTTAGGAATGTGGCATGCTACAATTGTCCTATCGCTTGTGGGCGACATTCCAGGGTTGATGCTGTAGAAGGTGAAGGTCCCGAGTATGAAACCCTTTGGGCTTATAGTGCCAACTGCGGTGTTGACGATCTGGCAGCGGTAATCAGGGCCAACAACTGGTGCAATGAGTATGGCTTAGACACTATCTCTTCGGGGGCCACGATCGCTTGTGCCATGGAGTTGTACGAAAAAGGTATTATCAAACACGATGAAATTGATGGGCCGCCATTAACTTTCGGCTCATCTGAAGCGATCGTGGAATGGACACGCAAAATGGGGGCAGCAGAAGGATTTGGGGCCAAGCTGGCTCTTGGGTCATACCGATTGGCCGAAGAATACGGTGTGCCGGAACTATCGATGTCGGTAAAGAAGCTGGAACTTCCGGCTTATGACCCAAGAGGTGTTCAGGGTCATGGTCTGCAGTACGCAACATCTAATCGTGGTGGCTGCCATGTCAGGGGTTATATGATTTCTCCAGAGATTCTTGGATTGCCGGAAAAACTGGACCGTTTCTCGCTCGAAGGTAAGGCCGTATGGGTCAAAGCATTCCAGGATTTGACAGCAGTGATCGATTCCCTGGGGCTATGTCTGTTCACATCATTTGCTCTGGAAGCCGACGATTATAAGGACATGTTCAACGCTATTGTGGGCCAAGATTGGACAAAAGAGACCCTGCTCGAGGCCGGTGAGCGGATATGGAATCTTGAGCGAATTTTTAATCTCAAAGCAGACATCCGGCCTGAAGAGGATAGATTGCCTAAGCGTCTTTTGGAAGAACCTATTCCCCAAGGACCTTCTAAAGGACATGTGCACCGGCTGGCAGAGCTATTGCCCCAGTACTATAAAGAGCGAGACTGGAGTGAAGAAGGCATACCGACCGAAGCAAAACTAATCCAGCTCGGTATTGCTTGATTAGGTAAAAAGGTCAAGCTCATGGTGGTGGAAGTAAAGCTTTTCGCAAAATTCAGACAAGGCCGCTTTAGGAAAAGCCAAGTGGAATTTCCTAAAGGAAGTTCACTGGGTGATCTATTAGAAGATCTCCGGATCCCGGCAAAAGAGGTGGGAATCCTTCTTGTAAATGGTCGCTGGGCATCATCTGAGTCTACCTTAACCTCACACGATGTAGTCTCCGTTTTTCCGTCTTTAGGTGGTGGTTAGATACTATTATTTTCTCGGCGACCATTGTGCCAAAGGCAGATAAAGCTTGATGCTTACGGAAAAGGAAAAAATGCTGTTTTTTGACTTACTGGAAAACGAATGGCAAACGATCACCTTTTAATAGAGTTGCCTGCCGATAGCGAACTTACCCCATCTCCTGTATCATTTGTTATGAGAGTGTTACGCATTTATTCTCCCTGTGTTGGGGTATACATTATAAACTAAGAGCCTATCCAAATAACCCGCTCTATTGCGGCCGGCTGCAAAGCCCGATGCCTGCGTTGTCGGCCAAAAACGTTCTCAACGTGGAGAAAACCACGCCTCCGAGCATTTTTGGCCTGCCGCCTTGGCCTTCCCGATATATC
>JAUXAB010000029.1 GCA_030615025.1 Phycisphaerae bacterium
TCCGGGCGATAAGGAAAACCGTTCTCGAGCTTTTGTTTTACGAACATCGCGGGGCCTGTACCACCTGCGATGAAAACGGCAACTGCAAGCTGCAAAGGTATGCATACGAATATCAACTTAGTGATGACGTTTTTGAGTTACCTGCCGGGGGAGAACAGCGTGAAAATTACACTACCGGCAATGAGGCGCTCGAGTACGATACGGGTAAATGTATCCGCTGCGGCAGGTGCATACGAATCTGCGAGGAGGTTCAGGCCGACAGCGCTTTGACATTTAAGGGCAGGGCGGCGAGCGTTGAGGTTACGACTGCCTTCGATATAGCTTTGAACGATTCGACCTGCGAACTGTGCGGCCAGTGCATCTCGAGCTGTCCGACGGGGGCTTTATATGAACGAGCCGCAAAGGGCAAGGGTCAGTGCAAAGACCTTGTGCGGACAAGAACGACCTGTCCATATTGCGGGGTTGGCTGTCAAATTGACCTGAACGTGAACCCAAAGACAGATGAAATTGTCCGTGTAACCAGCGAAGTCGGCAGTATTGGCAACAACGGCAACTTGTGCGTCAAGGGAAGATTTGGTATGGATTTCATCGCCAGTGATAAAAGGCTGACCGAGCCGCTTATCAAGAGAAACGGCAAATTCGAGAAAGCGACGTGGGAAGAGGCAACTAAGTTTGTTGCCGAACGTCTGAAGCGCATACGTTCCGAGTTCGGTGCCGATAGTATCGCCGGGCTTTCGTCAGCCAAATGCACGAACGAAGACAACTACGTGTTCCAGAAATTCATACGAGCGTGCATAGGCACCAATAACGTGGACCACTGCGCGCGGTTGTGCCACGCATCGACGGTGGTCGGTCTTGCGCGAGCATTCGGCAGCGGGGCTATGACCAACTCGATAGATGAACTCAAAAAGTCAGGCTGCATATTTGTTATTGGCTCAAACACCACCGATGCCCATCCGGTGATTGGTCTTTACATAAAAGAGGCGGTGATGAAAAATGGATGTGAATTGATAGTGGCCGACCCACGTAAGATTGACCTGGTCCGATTTGCCAGGCTGCATATCACCCAAAAGCCCGGCACGGACGTGGCGCTTATTAATGCGATGATGAACGTAATTATAGATGAAGAATTGCATGACAAAGCCTTTATCAAAAAGCGGACGGAGGATTTTGAAAAGCTCAAACCTATATTGAAAGACTTTACTCCCGAAAGAGCAGAAGGCATTACGACAGTTCCTGCGGAGAAAATTCGCGCAGCAGCGAGGCTGTACGCCAAGGCTGAAACCGCCAGTATCATTTACAGTATGGGCATCACTCAGCATACAACGGGTACTGATAACGTGCTGTCGCTGGCTAATCTGGCAATGCTTACGGGCAATGTGGGCAAGGAATCGACGGGCGTGAATCCTTTGCGTGGACAGAACAATGTGCAGGGCGCCTGCGATCTTGGAGCGTTGCCTAACGTGTACCCAGGGTATCAATCCGTCGAAGATTCTCAGATACAGGCCAAATTCGAGTCGGCGTGGGGGCAAAAGCTTTCGTGCCGCACGGGACTTACGGTTGTCGAGATGATGCACGCGATAGAAGAAGGAAAAATCAAAGCATTGTACATAATGGGAGAGAACCCCGCCCTTTCGGACCCGAACCTGAACAGAACAAGAAGATCTCTGGAGAAAGTGGATTTCCTGGCGGTACAGGATATTTTCCTTTCAGAGACGGCTGAGTACGCCGATGTTGTGTTGCCCTCGGTCTGCTTTGCAGAAAAGGACGGCACATTCACGAATACCGAACGTCGGGTTCAGCGGGTTCGAAAGGCCGTTGCTCCGCCGAGACAGGCCCGAAGTGACTGGGAAATCATCTGCGAGATTGCGACGAAGATGGGGTATCCAATGGCATACGGGCGCGCCGACAAAATAATGGATGAAATCGCAATGGTCTGCCCCATCTATGGCGGTATATCGTTCGACAGGATAAATTCGGTTGGGCTGCAGTGGCCCTGCCTGGACAAGGAGCATCCCGGCACTAGGTTCCTGCACGAGGGAACATTCAAGAGAGGCAAGGGCAAATTCCACGCAGTCGAATATAAAGCTGCTAACGAGCTTCCCGATGAAAACTATCCGTTTGTACTGACGACCGGCAGGCAGCTATATCAATTCCATACCGGTACGATGACAAGAAAGTCAGCGGTGATCAACCAGGTTTCGCCGACAGGGTACGTAGAGATACATCCCGATGATGCGGCCAGACTTGAAATCAGCAACGGTGAGCACGTTGAAGTAATCACTCGGCGCGGAAAGGTAACCACACCGGCAAGGGTAACCAGCAACATCAAAAAAGGCTGGCTGTTTATGCCGTTCCATTTCCGGGAAAGCCCTGCCAATATGCTGACTAATGACGCATTAGACCCGACGGCCAAGATACCGGAATTCAAGGTTTGTGCAGCAGCCGTTAACAAAACGAAGCAGCCGGATTAGCCGATGCCTGCACCTGTGGTTGCCTGCACAGGTGTCGCAGGCACAGGTGACTTAATGTTGTTTAGTTTTGGCCATTATAACCCGGCCATTTCCAAAACGACAGCCACATGCCGCTCCCACCCCAAAGCCATAATATGAATTCCCTGACACGAAGCCTTCAGTTCTTTAATCAGACGGGCAGAGATTTCCAGGCTTTTTTCGACTCTTTTTTCTTTACCCACACTGGCCAATTCATCGATAATCGCGTCAGGAACGTAAACTCCTGCGACATTTGCATTCATATACTTTGCCATACCGGGCGATTTCAAAAACACAATGCCAGCCATAACAGGTATTTTCAGATGCTTGACCTTGTCGCAAAAGTTAGCAAACTTATCCACTTCATAAACCGCCTGGGTCTGGAAGAACTCCGCCCCAGCCTCAATCTTTTTCTCCATCTTCATAATCTGGGGTTCTAATGGGTCTGCACCCGGATTAACCGTTGCTCCCAGGGCAAATTGCGGCGGCTGACCCTCTAAATCATTGCCTGCCATATCTTTGCCGTTCATTAGTCCCTTGACTGCCGATAGGAGCTGTACCGAATCCAAATCGAACACGGGCATCGCCTCAGGGTGGTCACCCAATTGCGGATGGTCCCCGGTAAGGCACAATAGATTCTCAATACCTAATACTGCGGCGCTTAAAACATCCGACTGCAAACCCAGACGATTCCGGTCCCGGCAGGTAAGCTGACATATCGGCTCAAAGTCTTTCTCTTTCAAAAGACGACAAGTCGCCAATGAGCCAACCCTCAATACCGAGCTTTGCAAATCAGTAACATTGAAAGCATCAACCTTGTCGCGCAGCGGCTCCAATTCATCTATCACTTTTTCGACTTCTATACCTTTAGGTGGCCCAACCTCACAAGTAATTACAAATTTGCCGTCTTTGAAGCGCTCAGTAAGTTTCATATTTCAAATGTCTCCTTACTCTCGTAAATGCCGCACGGGCTCCGTCGGACACTTGGGCCCTCTTCACTTTTCTATGTCATAAAACGATGTTTCTCGCAAATCTTTGGAAGGCAACATCTTGCTGTGGTCTCTGGCCTTGTGGAATTTCTTTAGATTTTCAAGTCGTCCAATCTTCTCCAGCCGTTCATAAATCAACTGCCAGCCGCAATCTTTCTCCGAGTCAACTTCACACTTTCCATCCTGCGCCCCACCACAAGGCCCATTAAGCAGACTCTTAGCACAAAAAGTGATTGGACAGATACCCCCGGTATAATCCAAAGCGCAGTCCCCACATGCCTGGCAGCGTTCATCCGCCGGCCAAAGCCCTTGCAAGCCACCAAGGGACACTGTATTTGCTGCAGGGTGTACAACCTTATTTACAACTTTTGAGACCACTTGTACCCCGACTCCACAAGTCAACACTAAGATAGAATCCGCTTCCTCTATCTTGTCGCGCTCTTGCGCGAGCCTCGTGGCCACCAGCACCTTATTGCAGAGAAAATCTACATTTAGCTGCCCTGTCAGGTCCTTGCCTGCTTTTTCCAGCTCGGCTTTCATTGCCAAAAGTGCTTTTTCCCCACCGGTTTCGCAGACTTCCGCACAACCATTGCAAGCCAACAGGAAGATATTCTTTTCTTCGCCGAGCGACTCCAGCACTTCCTCTGTTGGTTTATTTTGAGTGAATAGCATCTTCAATTTCCTCAAGTACCATATCAAACAACTCTAAAGACCCCTAATTCGATTCCTCGCCCGTCAAGTAAATGAACCGAGCAGGCCAGACACGGGTCAAATGCCCGCACAATTCGGACGAGTTCAAAGGGGTTATCTTTGTCCTTGACTTTAGTGCCTATTATCGCCTGTTCCACTGCTCCGGGCTGGTCTTTATCATCTTTCGGTGAAGCATTCCAGGCCGTAGGGGTAATAACCTGATACCGGGCAATTTTCTTATCCTTGACGGTCATCCAATGGCCGAGAGAGCCTCGTGGTGCTTCGGTTAAACCTGCTCCCTCGCCCTGCTCAGGAATCTGGCTCTCGACAATGGTCGGCTCGTCAGGCTTTAGTGCTGTGAGCCAATCGACCATAGCGTCTGCAACCAGTTTGGCTTCCAAAGCTCTTGCTGCATGTCGGCCAAGGACAGAATACAAGGCGTCAACGCCGGCACCGAATTCGCTGAGGACAGAATCAATCAACTTCTTCGTCACTGCATCGCCCTGCACATAATTGCTCACCATTCGTGCCAAAGGCCCAAGCTCGCATACCTTGCCGCTGTACCGCGGAGACTTGATGAATGAATAGGCTTCTTTCTTATTAGGCTCCGGCTTCGTTTCGCCTTGTGCGGGGTTTTTCCCGGAAGTAGAATCCGCATACCAGGAATGCTTTACATCCTCAGTGATATTTTCCTGAGCGAATGACTCAAGCTGCAAATCGGGGGAAACAACGCCGCTTTTGAATAGTTGGCCTGCCGGCAAATCAAAACCACCATAAGCAAGAAGCCTTTTACAGCCTTTACCAATCTCGAAATAGTCGCTGTAGGCTTTTGCTACAGCTATCACATCAGGAACGTACGTGTTATCAATAAAGTCGCGTATTTCATTCAATCGCCACAGGAAATTAGTTATTTTGTCCTCAGTGAGCTGCTCAGTAACTCCACCGGGGACAATACCGACATTATGCGGCATCTTCCCACCAAAGATCGACAGCATCTCCTGACATTTGCGTCTGATATCCAGCGCTCTTACATAATGGTTCACCAATTCAGCGTTTGCCTCACCGGTTACACGATAATCACCCTCGTATCGCGGCACAAAAGGTGCCACATCACCAATCGCACCTGCCGCATCGACGTAGTCCAGCGCTGCAAGGTGATAGAAGTGCAGGATATGCGACTGGAGGAAGTTCGAGCCAAAGATAAGATTGCGTATGAGCTTTGCGTTGTTCGGAATTTTATCAGTTAAACCAAACGCCTCGTCAAGACACAGAGCCGATGCTGTCGCATGAGCGGTCGGGCAGACGCCGCATATACGTTGGGTCAAACGATTCGCATCGCGAGGGTCCCTGCCCTGCAGGATTATCTCGAAGCCACGAAAAAGCGTCCCGGCACTCTTGGCCTCTTTCACTACGCCGTCATCTACTACCGCTTCAATAGCGAGGTGACCTTCTATCCTTGTTATAGGGTCAATCTTTATTATTGTTTTGACCATATCATATCCTCGAGAGTAATTTTCTCGTAAATTGGAGACGTGCCATCCGGGAATTCCGGCTCAACACATCCAAGACAGGGTGAGCCTGCCTTGACACACCAGCTCACACCATTATTCCACTGCCTCAAAGGACAATCAGCATAGCTGTAATGGCCCTTACAGCCTAACTTGTAAAGACAGCCTAGCTCGCCTAACTTTTGAGCGAATTTACCCTTATCAAAGTCCGCCCGTCTGGGGCAGTTCTCGTGAATTAACTGTCCAAAGAAAAGCTTCGGGCGACCCAGCTGGTCCAAATCAAGGGCTTGGGCACCAGAGAACAATATCACGGATATCGTACCTACAAACCAATCCGGATGCACCGGACAGCCTGGTATATTGACAACCGGAGTCTCAATTCCCTTTTCACTAAACACCGTCTTTACGCCCTTGCAGGCGGTAGGATTTGGCTTCGCTGCAGGGATTCCGCCGTAGGCAGCACAGGTGCCAAGGGCGATTGTCAGCATCGCATTTTTCCCAAGTTCTTCAACACTCTGTTGAATGGTCAGATGCTTGCCGGCTCTCTCACCGATACTGCCGTAAGCGCCACCTTCGGCGGTCGGAATTGCTCCTTCCACGACTAATATGTAGCCGCCTTTCCTGTTCTCTTCGGTGTCCTTCAGAACCTCGATGACCGGCTCACCCTGACCGGCCATTATTGTTGCGTGGAACATCAAGCTAAGTTGATGGCCGGGCACCAGCTCATCCAACAGAAGATTCTGAATCCTGGGGCTTACCGCATTCAAAACAGATACGGAACAGCCCGTACAACCTGCCCCTTGTAACCAAATTACTGGATATTTTTTCACAGCCACTTTTTTTCCTTTCCTGATAGCTTGATATCTTCTGTCGATCTCTCCCCGCCAGTGTTAATTCACAGGTGCAAGACCACCTGTACCTGCGCAACCTGTGCAGCTAACCACAGGTGCAGGCAGCAGCCCTTTTGGCCGACTCTACTGTATTATAAAGCAGCATAGTTATTGTCATTGGGCCTACTCCGCCGGGTACAGGAGTGATAAATGAGGCCTTTTCGGCCACCGCTTCGAAATCCACATCGCCCACAAGACGATAACCCCTCTTTTTCGTTGCATCCTCGACGCGGTTGACACCTACATCAATCACTACTACACCCTCTTTTACCATATCTGCCGTAATCGTATTGGGCCGACCGGCGGCAGCAATGAGGATATCCGCCTGCCGCGTCTGATGAGCAAGGTCCTTGGTACGGGTATGGCAGACTGTAACAGTAGCGTTTCGGTTGGGTTGTTTTTGAATAAGCATATTTGCCAACGGCTTGCCCACGATATTGCTCCGACCAACGATGACCACGTTAGCCCCCTCAATGGTTACCCCGCTGCGAACCAGCAGTTGAATCACGCCGTGCGGCGTACACGGCAGAAACCCCTTTTCACCTACGACCATCTTCCCGACATTCATCGGATGAAACCCGTCCACATCCTTATCCGGGTCAATTGCGAGAAGGACCTCGGCTTCATTGAGGTGTTTGGGCAAAGGTAACTGAACCAGAATGCCATTGATTTTGGGGTCGTTATTCATCTTCTCGACCAGTGCCAACAAATCTTCCTGCGTGGTCTCAGCGGGCAGGCGGTTATCATCGGAATAAATCCCTATCTCCTCGCAGGTCCGTTCTTTGGCTGTAACATAGGATTTCGAAGCGGGGTCTTCGCCGACTAAGATGACCCCGAGTCCAGGTACAATCCCTTGTTCTTTTAGCTTGGCCACTTCCTCTTTTAGTTCCGCCCGCATGTCCGCGGCCACCTGCTTACCATCTATAATTTGTGCTGTCATCGGCATATACTCCCTTTATAGCATATTCAGACCTATTAGAACAGCCCTTGTACTTTTCCGGTTTTTACATCGACATCGATGCGGCGAAAAGCCGGGTTCGATGCTGTGCCAGGCATCAGTTTTATGGCACCCGCCACCGGCACGATAAAGCCGGCCCCTTTGTAAACAAGAATGTCGTTGATTGGAAGCTCCCAACCGGTGGGTCGGCCCTTTAAGTCCGGGTCGTGCGACAAACTGAGGTGCGTCTTGACCATACAGGTTCCCAAAGTCTTCGAGGCCGGGTCGGCTTCCATCGCCTTGGCTTTTTCCAGGGCCTCGTCGGTGTAGGTTACGCCGCTGGCCCCGTAGACTTCCCTGGCAATCAATTCAATGCGTTGCCTAAGCGGAGTCTCCAGTTCATAAAGGAACTTAAAATCGGGTTTTTCTTTGCAGGCTTCAATTACTGCTTCTGCCAGCTCGATTGAGCCGTCGCCACCCTTGAGCCAGTGTTCGGAAACCGCAGCTAAAGCGCCGTTCTTTTCAGCTATTTTTCGTACCATTTCAATTTCAGCTTTGGTGTCGGTATAGAAGCTGTTGACACAAACTACCGGCCGGACTCCGCTTTTCTTAACAGTCTCGATATGAGCGACGAGGTTCTCGCAGCCCTTTTCGAGCAATTCAAGATTTTCCCTGGTATATTCCTCAGCTAACGGTATCCCCGGTTTCACGGCAGGCCCTCCGCCGTGCATTTTCAGGGCACGAATAGTGGCTACGATAACGATGGCGTTCGGAGTCAGGCCCGACATCCGGCATTTTAAGTTCCAGAACTTTTCGAAGCCGATATCAGCTCCAAAACCGCTTTCAGTAACGTGGTAATCACCTAATTTTGTCCCGATCATATCAGCGATGATGGAGCTTTGGCCGATAGCGATATTCGCAAAGGGGCCCGCGTGCACAAATACGGGCTGGCCTTCAATGGTTTGCAGCAAATTTGGGTTGATAGCATCGGCCATCCAGGCGGTCATAGCGCCATCGACTTCAAGGTCGGCGGCCGTAACTTCATTACCTTTCTTGTCGTAAGCCACAACGATTTTGGCCATACGCTCTCGCATGTCCTTCAAGTCTCTGGCAACTGCCAATATCGCCATAATTTCACTTGAGACGGTGATGGCGAATCCGGATTCCATTTCGTAGCCGTCCATCTTACCGCCTTTGCCGATGGTGATATTACGCAGCGCCTGGGCACAGAAGTCCATGACCCATTTCATTTGCACTCTGTCGGGGTCAATATCTATTCGCTTCAGGTTGCTTTTTGCCAGCCGGGCGTCGTCATAGTTTCTTTCGTGCTGCATCCGCGAAGTCAAAGCAACCATAGCAAGATTGTGGGCATTTGTGATGCAATCAATATCGCCTGTGAGTCGGATGGAAAACGGCGTCAGCGGAATACACTGCGCAAGGCCTCCGCCGGCGGCGGAACCCTTGATATTAAATGTCGGCCCGCCGCTGGGCTGGCGAATTGCACCAACAACACGCTTGTTGAGTTTGCCCAGACCTTCAATCAGGCCGATGGCGGTCGTCGTTTTTCCTTCGCCAAGCGGCGTCGGTGTAATGGCAGTAACATCAATGTACTTTGCCGTTGGAGCATCCTTCAGGCGGGCAAGGGCTTTCTGATAATCGACTTTGGCCAACTTTCGACCCATGGGAATCAGCTCATCTTCCTGCAATCCCATCTCATCGGCCAGTTGGCGAACAGGTTTCATAGTCTCCTCGGCAGCTTCAGCAACCTGCCAATCCTTCATTTTTGTTGGGTCAAGCTTCACCCCGTTAGAAATTTTCGCTTTTTGTATCATTTTATTACTCCGTTTTTCATTGAGTTTCTAACCCCGATTACCTCTTTTTATAGAATTTGGGTTCCCGCAAAGCGGGGTCCCTCTAACGGGGTTCATAGGTTTTTCCTCACTTTTAGTAACTATTTTGGCGTTCTCAAACACACTTTTATTGTATTTAGGGTTCCGTTTCCCCTGGGCCTGCGGCCTCCCATCAGGGGCAGGCCACCTACTGCCTATCGTTTTCGAAAACCGGCGAAATAGATATAATCATAGAGCTTTTTTCTTGCACTATTTTGCTATTTGGGCCGATGCCCAACAGCTAAGCCGCTATTTGAAATTTTGTAACATAGCACACTTGGTCATTGCTTGTCAAATTTTATCTCGATTGGCATAATCCACCGGAACTTCACCCAGCATGACGGTATTAAGTGTGGTTTGATGGGATTGAGCTTGATAATCGAAGGGACAGCGGAAATCGGCGATATTTGCGTGTAAATGGGATTTTGGGAAAGTTTTTGCAATAGGATTTGACAAGCAGCCGCAAGGCGCGTTATGTTGTAGCAAATGCGAACGGGTGTTTTGCCGGCGGGTGTGTAGCCCGGCCCACTCAGGTGAAATACCCGGGTGTCGCCTCGGCCGGAGCGGCCATAATACCCTACACTTAAGTGTGGGGCATCAAGGAGTTCGGTCATGACATTATCCATTTCCTCCGGTGACGGCCCCGCTGCTTTGCTTCGCAAAGCGAACAAGCGGGGCGGCGTCAAACTGTCCCACGCCCCTGGGCCTGCGGTCTCCCATCAGGGGCAGGCTGGCTATATAACTCGTCGTCGGTTCCTGGCCGGCACGGCAACCGTACTGGCGGCGCCGTACTTTGTACCGGCCTCGGCGGTCGCCGAAAAGAAGCAGACTGCCAATGTGCTGATAGTAACAGGCATCGACCACCCCGCTCACAACTGGCGCCAGACCGCCCCTGCATTGGCCGAGGTGCTCCGCAAGGACACGCGGTTGAAGCCTCGCTTGGTCGAAGACCCACACTTTCTTGATTCATCGGCACTGCAACGCTACGATGTGGTCGTTTTGCATTTTATGCCGTGGCAGAAGCCTACCCCCGGGCCAAAGGCCCGAGCCAATCTCCGAAAATTTGTCCAGGGCGGCAAAGGTTTGTTTGTAATTCATTTCGGCTGTGGTGCTTTCCAGGACTGGCCGGAGTTTCGGAACCTCGCCGGCAGGGTCTGGGACCCAAAGGCGAGGGCACACGACCCCGGAGGGCCTTTCCGCGTCAATATTACCGATGTGCTCCACCCCATCACGCAGGGCCTGCACCCCTTCGAGACCGAAGACGAGTTGTACACCTGCCTGACGGGTGACCGCCCCGTCAATGTGCTGGCCACCGCTCGCTCGAAGGTGGACGGCAAAGTCTATCCGATGGCCTTCGTGTTTAACTACGGTAAAGGCCGTGTGTTTCACAGCCCGTTAGGGCACGACGTCAAGGCCATCCGCAACCCGGGTGCCGCTGAGCTATTCCGGCGAGGTTGTGCATGGGCAGCCGGTCTGCCGCCGGTTCCAAAGACCCAGAAGAAAACCCAAGGCAGTAAGTAAGAGAACGCAGATTGCAAAGGAGAGACGCAAATGAAAGTCGGATTTAACATGCTGTTGTGGACCACGCACGTCACTGAGGAGCATTTGCCCCTTCTTCAAACACTTAAGAAGGTCGGCTACGACGGTGTCGAGGTACCTATATTCGAGGGGGATACCGCGCACTTTGAAAAGGTCGGTAAGGCAATCAAGGACAACGGCCTGGGCTGCACATCCGTGACGGTCATTCCAGATGAGCAGCGCAACCCCATCAGTACTGATGCGAAGCACCGTCAGGCAGCGGTGGACTACCTCAAGTGGGCAATAGATTGCTCGGCGGCAATGGGCAGTACGATGCTGTGTGGGCCGTTCTATCAGCCGCTGGGCGTTTTCACTGGCCAGGGCCCTACCGAAGAGGAAAAGCAGCGTGCCGCCGAGGTGCACCGCAAAGCCGCCGATTTTGCTGCTGAGGCCAACCTGACCTTAGCTGTGGAATACCTCAACCGCTTCGAGTGCTATTTCCTCAACACAATGGCTGACGCAGCGGACTACGTAAGACGGGTAAACCACCCTAACGTCGGCGTTCTGTTCGACACCTTCCACGCCAACATCGAAGAAAAGGACCCGGTCGGCTGCATCGGTCCGCACATTGATATTATCAAGCACATTCACATCAGCGAGAACGACCGCGGTACGCCGGGCAAGGGTCATATCAATTGGCCCGGCACGTTCAAGGCGCTGCGGTCGGGCGGCTACAGCGAGTGGCTGGTCGTCGAGGCATTCGGGCGGGCGCTGCCGGACCTGGCCGCCGCCACACGTGTCTGGCGCGATTTCTTTCCCAGCGCCGAAGAGGTCTACACCGAGGCACTGAAGTTGATCAAAGAACAGTGGGAGGCCGTGGGCTAAGCACAATGACATAAAGACATTTTTATATGGGTTCGCATTTTGCAAAAACGTGGCAAAATAGGGCCACTATCATTTACAGGAGGAATTATTATGCGTACGAACTATTTACAGCTCGTTGGAATCGTGTTGATATGTTTGGTGGCTTTTGTCTCAAGTGTTGCCGCCGAGGGGGCTGGCTTTAAGCCCATCTTCGACGGCAAGAAGCTCGATGGCTGGAAGGCGCCGGATATGAGCTACTGGTCGGTGGATGACGGTGCGATTACCGGTCGTTCTACGCAGCAGCATCCGGTCAGGTCGAATCAGTTCATAGTCTGGCAGTTGGGTGAGCTGGACGACTTTGAGCTGAGACTCAAGTACCGCATCAGCGGGACGCCGTCGGCCAACTCTGGCGTCCAGGTCCGCAGCCGGGTTGACAAGGACGGGCATGTCGCCGGTTACCAGGCGGACATCGATAGGGCTGGTCAATGGGCCGGCGCGCTCTACGACGAGCACGGCCGCGGAATGCTCGCAGCGTGCGGAAAGAAAACCGTCATCGACTCGGACGGCAAGAGAACCAGCACGTCGATTGGAGACTCGGACACCCTGAAAGGCAACATCAACAAGGACGGCTGGAACGATTACCACATTATCGCCCGCGGCAGCCGGATTGTTCTTAAGATTAACGGCAAGGTCACGGCAGAGGTGATCGACAACGACAAGAAGGACAGGGACATGTCGGGCGTGCTGGCGCTGCAGTTGCACGCCGGGCCGCCAATGGCGGTCCAGTTCAAAGACATTCAACTCAAGAGGTTGAAGATGGCGGAAAGGAAAAAGATAGTTCTGGTCGCCGGCCCGCGAAGCCACGGTTACGGCAGCCATGAGCACAACGCCGGGTGGCTGCTGTTGGCAAAAATGCTAAACGAAAATATGCCTACTATCCAGACCGCTGTGTACACCAATGGCTGGCCCAAGGACCCAACCGCCTTCGACAACGCTGACGCTGTCGCTATCTACTGCGATGGGGGCGGCGGGCACGTGGTCATGCGGCACCTTGACCAGATGGACAAGCTGGCGAAAAAGGGTGTGGGCATAGCTTGTTTTCATTATGGCGTCGAGATACCAAAGGGCAAGCCCGGCAATTACCTGCTTGACTGGATAGGCGGGTACTTCGAGACCTACTGGTCGGTCAATCCACACTGGGAAGCTGAATTCAAGAAACTCCCCGCTCACCCGATCACCCGTGGTGTCAAGCCCTTCTCGCTGAATGACGAGTGGTATTACCACATGCGCTTCGTCAATAACATGCGGAACGTAACGCCCATCCTGACCGCCGTCCCGCCGGACAGCACGCGTAGAAGAGGAGATAGTGCCCACGGTGGCAATCCGCACGTCCGAGCGCGGATGGGTATGCCGGAGCACGTTGCGTGGGCTTACGAGCGTGAGGACGGTGGCCGCGGCTTTGGTTTCACAGGAGGCCACTGGCACTGGGCCTGGGTCAACAACGATTTCCGCAAGCTTGTGCTCAATTCCTTAGTGTGGATTACGGGAGTCGAGGTGCCACGTGACGGAGTGCCATCGAAGAGGCCATCCGCCGAGGAGCTGGAGGCCGACCAGGACTATGACCAGCCTGGCAATTGGAACCGAAAAAAGACTCAGCAGATGATCGACAAGTTCAAATAGATCTCACCTAATCTAATTCTCTGAGCAGGTCAGATAAGTGTTCGTTTGGGGGTCGGGTCTCTGATGGGCTCGACCCACCGCTGGGGTGTATCCTTAAGCCGTATGAGCCAACCGCCACATGGCAGACAGCCAAAAGTGGCATTTCACAAACAATTCCTTTCCAAAGAAATCTGGTGATTCACGAAAATAGGGGTTTACGCACATATCCTGCTATTGCTCTGTCACAGATACTTTGATGAGTTGTCATGCTGAGCCGAAAGGCGAAGCATCTGGTCTAAGCAAAAGAGATTCTTCGCTGCGCTCAGAATGACACCCATCATTTGAGCTGCGATGGACCACTATTGCCCGGAGACCTTAATTATCCCAAGAAAATGTCATAAGCCAAGCTCAAAGCTGAACTTACGGCAGAAATGTTTGAAATACAGTAAACTTTTGAAAAAATTTGTAAAAAATATAAAAAAAAGCTTGATCTTGTTTACTTATCTGTTAAAATAGCAGCTATGTTTGGTAAATATATACATAACTTCGGTATGAGAATCAGGACCAGCAGGCAGCAAAGCCCGAAAATGGCTGTCACTGACGGCAATCGGCACCGGCAAGAACATACTCGGCCGTCCCTGACTGGTTTTTTGCAAACAAATGGGAAATGGAAAAAATAATCCGCCAACCCCTCGCTTATCGAGGCAAAACCTGAAATGGGGCGGGCAGTTAAACCAATCCCGGACGAAGGCAAAGTAGCGGGATTATAGATGGAAAAAATTTATGAAAACATGTCGGAAGCAGCGCCGAAAGCCAGAAGGGAGTATCGCGACAGAGTAGATCTGCTGCGCCTGAGGTTAAGCCTGCTTAGCGGAAAAGACAAGCTGTTGATGACAATGTATCTGGAGAACGCCAATAGCTTTCGGCAGATGGCGCGGCTGGCCGGCGTCAACGAGTCAAGTATCGGTCGAAGGATACATAGAGTTACAAAACGACTCATAGACGGCGAATACATAACCTGCTTGCGAAACCGTAACAGATTTACCAAAACCGAGATGGCCATCGCAAAGGACCACTTTCTGCGGGGCCTATCGATGAAGAAAATCGCGGGCAAACGGCACTGGAGCTACTATCGCGTTCGCAAAACACTTATAAAAATCAAATGGCTTGTTACGACAATGAATAGCGATTAGTGAATCGTGAATCGAGCCACGAGGTACAAGTTATGCCGACATATAGCATTTCAAAAAGTTTTGGCTGGCAGGGACAGATTACCGAGAAGGTTGCGAAGGTATGCAGGATGTTCGGCCTGACGGCGGACAGACTCACTGAAAGATGTGTCACTCACAACTGCCAGTTAGAAATCAATGATGGGGACATTGTATATATCACAGGCCCATCAGGAGCCGGCAAAAGCGTCTTATTAGGCGAATTGGAAAAATCCATCCCGGCCTCGGACAGGGTGAACCTGGCTCGAATCAAACTGCCAAGCGACAAAACCCTAATAGACTGCATTAATGCAGACTTCCTGACCAGCCTTAGAATGCTCAGCACCGCCGGGCTAAACGATGTCTTCTGTGTTCTCAATCAACCGGCCAATCTTAGCGAAGGTCAAAAATACCGGTTCCGTCTGGCAATGGCATTAGCGGCGGGAAAGAAATTCGTCTTCGCGGATGAATTCTGCTCTGAATTAGACCGCATTACCGCTGCGGTGATTGCATACAACATACACAAGTTCGCAAAGAGAACCGGCGTGACATTTGTCCTGGCGGCAAGTCACGAAGATATACTGTTCGATCTGGCGCCGGACGTTCTGGTTGTCAAAGAATTATCCGGCAAAACGGAGGTTATCTATAAGCAAAGGAAAATCTAAAGATGCGAAAGTGCTCCATCTGTAAAAAACTTCAAATTGTCCCCGGCAAGGTCGATGACTACAAGCAGCTTGCACACTATCATTACCGTGACAGTCGCCTGACGGCTTATGCAGCGATTTTTGCTTTAAAACCCGACTCTACGTGGGCCGCACCCTCAGGCGTAAAGACCGTCGGCGTTATCGTTTATACAATGCCGACACCGGCGGTGGAGCTTCGAGGCATCGCTACAGATAATCTGTTTGTCGGTTTCGATAAGGCCACGCAGTTAGCACTTCTTAACAAAAACGTCCGCCGTATCAGCAGGGTCATTATCGAGCCGAGATTTCGCACTCTTGGCTTAGCGAGCCGATTAGTGCGTGAGACGATGCCCAAAATCAATGTCCCCATCATCGAGGCGATGGCGGTGATGGGACTGGTCAATCCGTTCTTTGAAAAGGCGGGGATGAAGGCTTTCACAGCAAAGGCGCCCGCCCGATGTATCCAGCTCATCGAGGCACTTAGTATGGTGGGCGTAGAAAAAGAAGAGCTCATCGACCCGCAAAAAGTTCAGCGAAAACTCGATCGGCTGCCAGTCGCGGGAGCCGAATTTATTGAGCTTCAGATTAAGCGTTTCCTGCAAAGTTATGGTAAGCGCCGCAATATGTCGGCGGGTCTGGAGCGAACAAGATACGTATTGAGCAAGCTTACCGCAAGGCCGGTCTATTACATCTGGTTCAATCCAAAGTTAGAGTTACTGACAAATTAGAGGGCGAGGCGAATACCGAATGACAAATATGACAAATTCAATTCAGTCGATCGCTTTGGACAAGCTCGTCGCTCATCCGGACAATCCTAACCGACAGAGCCGCGCCAATTTTGCAAAGCTGGTTCGCAACATTGAGCGGACCGGCAGATATGAGCCATTAGTAGTTCGGCCCTGTTCGGAGAAGGCGGGCCATTTTCAGATAATCAATGGCCATCACCGCTGTCACGCCCTGGCTAAGCTCGGCTACGAAACCGCTGATTGCATAATATGGGACATCAACGATGAGCAGACCGACATACTGCTTGCTACGCTCAACCGGCTTGGCGGCTCAGATGAATTAGGCAAAAAGCTAAAGCTGCTAAAGCGGCTCAACAAAACAATAGTGACCGGTGAGCTTGCAAAGCTTCTACCGCAAACAGCAAAGCAGATTGAACGGCTCACCAATCTGAAAAGGCCGAGTCTCAGTGCGATGCAGGCAAAGACCGCTGCAAACTGCTTTGCAAATCCGCTGGTATTCTTTGTAAACGATTCGCAGCAGGAGCAAATAGAGAAAGCATTGTTACTGGTCGAAGAGCCAAAAGCCAAAATGACAAAGGCCGCAAAACGAGCAGCAGCTTTGGCCCATATCGCCCAATACTTTTTCAATATGAAAAAACTAAATCGGGGAGTTTCTCATAGTGGCTAAAAGAAAGAAACTGAGCAAAAAGCAGCTCGCCGTTATGGAGGATTTGTTTAGCGGCGAGCTTGACGAGCAGGCGGTGCTGGACAAGCACAAGGTAAGCAGAAACGTCTATAACAGATGGTTGGCCGACGGGCTTTTTGCCTCCGAGTTTGACCACAGAATCATGTCAGCCCATCGTCAGAGCACTGCTTTAATTGCAAGGTATGCTCCGCTGGCGGCGGCGAAGCTGGTCCAGCTTACCGAGTCAGATAAGGAGGAGACCGCCCGCAAGGCCTGTCTGGATATTATCTCTTTGCCGGCACTTTTAGATAAAAGAATAGCCCAGCCGAGCGAACCGCAGACCGCTGAAACGCAGCAGCTACAGCAGATAACAGAGCAGACCGCCAGCAGATTGTTGGCAGCTTTGGCCCAGGCAGAGCAATAAACTCTAAATAATGATTGAATTTAGCAGGTTAATCAATATAATTGCAGCGGATGAGGACTTATGAAAACCAACACATTTGGCATTAGCAGGGAGGAAACAAGTATGAGTTTACTTGGTAGTACACGACGCGATTTTCTAAAGGCCGCAGCCGTAGGGGCAGCATCGCTGGCGATACCGGGGTGCATGCTGGTCGGCGAGGTGTCACCGGCTCGCAGGCCTAACATTGTTCTGATTCTGGCTGACGACCTCGGCTACGGTGACCTTTCGAGCTATTGGGCAAAGGACCTGAAAACGCCGCACATCGACAACCTCGTTGCGGCGGGTATGCGGTTTGATAACTTCTACGCCAACTGTCCGGTTTGCTCGCCGACGCGAGCGTCCCTATTGACCGGCAGATACCCTGATCTTGTCGGCGTGCCGGGAGTGATACGCACACATCTAAAAAACAACTGGGGGTATCTGTCTCCGCAAGCCGTTTTATTGCCGCAGCTTCTTAAAAAAGCCGGTTATCACTCTGCTATCGTTGGCAAATGGCACCTCGGCCTTGAGTCACCAAACATCCCCAATGAGCAGGGCTTCGACCACTTCCATGGTTTTCTCGGCGACATGATGGACGACTATTACACACATCGCCGCCACGGCATCAACTACATGCGGCTCAACAACAAGCATATCGACCCGAAAGGCCACGCCACCGATCTGTTCACACAGTGGGCGAAAGATTACATCAATGAACGTGTAAAATCGAAGCAGCCGTTCTTTTTGTATCTTGCTTACAATGCGCCGCATACGCCAATCCAGCCACCCAAGCATTGGTTCAAAAAGGTCAAAAAACGTGAAACGAATATCAGTGACAAACGAGCCAAACTCGTCGCACTTATTGAGCACATGGATGACGGCATCAGCAAGGTGCTCACAGCGATAAAGCAGTCCGGTGCAGGCGACAACACGCTGGTCATTTTCACATCTGACAATGGTGGGCAGCTCGGAGTCGGGGCAAACAACGGCCCGCTGAACAGCGGCAAGGGGAGTATGTATGAAGGCGGCATCCGTGTGCCGATGTGCGCTGTTTGGCCGGGGAAGATAAAAGCAGGCTCACGCAGCGACCGCGTCGCGTTGACTATGGACTTGTTCCCAACTATTTGTGAGGCGGCCAACGCAGACCTCGATTATGAGATTGACGGCCGCAGCATCCTGCCAACGCTGCTCGTCAAAGACCAACCCCCGGAGGACCGTTTTCTCTTCTGGGTGCGGCGCGAAGGCGGCGGTTACGGCGGCCGAGCCTACTATGCCGTACGTTACGGCGACTTCAAACTCGTGCAGAACAGCCCGTTCGAGGCGCTGCAGCTTTACAACCTCAAGGACGACCCGCAGGAGAAACGCCCGCTGGACAAAAAACACAAGATGTACCAGAAGCTATTTACCGCCCTGCGCAACCACATCATCGAAGCCGGCGCCGTGCCCTGGGAGAAATACCCCGTAAAACTTAATAGATAATCCGGAATTTTATGAGGTAATAGCAGAAATGAATAAAAGAAAATACATAAAGAGCAGTTTGTTAATTGTGGTTTTGCTGTGCTCGATTGTTTCGGCGGCTGGGGCCCAGACCATCTTGGTTGAGGCTGAGAGCTTTGAGGATGTTGGCGGCTGGGTGGTTGACCAGCAGTTTATGGACCAGATGGGCTCGCCGTTTGTTCTGGCTCACGGCCTGGGTGAGCCGGTCGAGGACGCCACGACAACCGTGGAGTTCACAAAAGCAGGAAAGTACCGGCTGTGTGTGCGGACTCGCGACTGGGTCGCTCCGTGGAAGGCAGGGGGCGCACCTGGCAGGTTCCAATTGCTTATCGACGGCAAACCACTCAAAACCGTCTTCGGCACCGATGGAGCCGACTGGCACTGGCAGGACGGCGGAACGGTCGAGATAAAAAACAAGCAAGCTAAAATTGCGCTGCACGATTTAACCGGCTTTGAAGGCCGCTGTGACGCCATCGTATTTACCAGCGATACCAGCTTTGTGCCGCCGGACGACGGCGAGCAAATGGCTACCTTGCGCCGAAAGCTCTTAGGTCTACCTGATAAACCAGAAGACGCCGGTAAGTTCGATTTGATCGTGGTCGGTGGTGGCATGGCCGGCACATGTACAGCAGTCTCAGCAGCTCGGCTGGGACTGCAAGTGGCACTTATCCAAAACCGGTCTGTCCTCGGCGGCAACAACAGTTCGGAGGTCCGCGTCTGGTTGGGTGGGAAGGTCAATTACCCGCCTTACTCACGCATTGGCAACATCGTCCGACAACTGGACCCAAACACCAAATCCTGTCCGGCGCCGGCGGCCGCCTACGGCGACGACAAGAAGCTCGCCATCGTCAAGGCAGAGAAGAACATCTCGCTGTTCCTGAACTACCACGCCAACAAGGTTGAGACTGGCGCCGGCCGGATCAAGGCCGTTGTCGCCCAGAACATACTTACCAGCCGCCGGATGCGCTTTGTTGGCCGATGGTTTGCCGACTGCACCGGCGACGGGACGGTCGGTTTTTTGGCCGGCGCAGAATTCCAGATGACAGCCACCGGTCACATGGGCCGCACCAACCTCTGGCGGGTCGTCGATACCGGTAAGCCCGCATCGTTTCCCCGCTGCCCATGGGCGGTTAACCTGAGCAATAAGCCCTTCCCCGAACAACTTGAGCGCCTGGGCAAGTGGTTCTGGGAGAGTGGGTTCGACCACGACCCTATTGAGAAGGGCGAGTATATCCGCGACACGAACTTTCGCGCGATGTATGGCGCCTGGGATTGTCTGAAAAATGTTCGCAAAAAATATCCGAGGCATAAGCTCGAATGGGCTGCCTATATTGCCGGCAAAAGGGAATCCCGCCGACTGCTCGGTGACATTGTCCTCACGCAAGAAGATCTGACTTCCGGCAAAACATATCCTGATGGCCTGGTGCCTGCCACATGGACCATTGACCTGCATCTGCCGGACAAACAATACGAAAAAACATTCGAGGGCGATGCCTTCATCTCTAAGGCCCACTATACGATGTACCCCAAGCCATACTGGATTCCCTATCGCTGTTTTTATTCTCGGAACATATCGAACTTATTTATGGCTGGACGTGACATAAGTGTCACTCACAAAGCGCTTGGTGCAGTTCGCGTGATGCGGACGTGCGGCATGATGGGCGAAATCGTCGGTATGGCCGCTTCGCTCTGCAAGAAGCACAACACCGACCCGCGCGGCGTTTACAAGTACCACCTCGCCGAGCTGAAGGAACTGATGAAACGCGGCGTTGGCAAGCTGGAGGCAGCAGACGATAAAGCCTTCAAACAGGCCTTAGAAAATGGACGCCTTGCCAACGAAGGTTTTGCTCGCTGTCGAAATTTCGTCAAAGGCTGGCTCAAATACGCCGACCCTGAGACCGGGTTAATTCCCAGGAACCTCAGCAGAAACAGGGACATCTGGAATGCTCAGGACAGCGCCGCAGATAATTATCCATTTATGGTGCTCACTGCGGCTATTACAGACCAGCCCCTTTTCGAGGGCCGAATGCTCGATATGCTTCGCACCGAGACGAAGCTTACCAGCCGCATTGGGAACCTGCCGGACACGTACTCCTTTTCCAAACGGAATTTCCAGGATGCAAAGCCGGATATGGGCCGCATCATCTTCGGGTCATCGGAGTACATCAAAGACGGCTTGCTGCCGCTTACGGAATGGCTCGGGCCAAGCCCCTGGTGCGAGCGCATGCTCGGGATTCTCGACGATATATGGAAGCACACCCCTGTCGAAACGAAGTACGGCAAAATCGTTTCCACAAACCTGGAAGTCAACGGCGAGATGCTGCAGACGCTTTCCCGTATCTACTGGATGACCGGCGACAAGAAATATCTCGACTGGGCAATCCGCCTCGGCGACTATTATCTGCTGGGCGAACACCATCCCACCAAAAACACAAACAGACTCTCGCTCGACGACCATGGCTGCGAGATAATCTCCGGGCTGTGTGAACTTTATGCCACGGTCAACTTCACCCGCCCGGAGAAAAAGCGCGCCTATCAAAAACCCATTCACGAGATGCTCGACCGTATTCTGGAAATTGGCCGACATGAGCATGGCCTATTCTATAACCGAATTAACCCGCAAACCGGCGAGCACGCCGGCGACCTGACTGACAATTGGGGCTACGACCTCAACGGCTTCTACACCGTTTATCTAATCGACAAAACCGAGAGCTACCGCCAGACCGTCCGGTATGCCCTCAGCAACCTCCATAAATACTATAGCGACTACAAATGGGAAGGTGGTGGTGCCGACGGCTACGCCGATTCTATCGAAGGCGCCATCAATCTCTACAACCGTGAACCCATACGCTCGGTCGAAGACTGGCTGGACTATTCAACACAGCTGATGTGGAAAATTCAAAAACCAGATGGCGTAATCGAGGGCTGGCACGGCGATGGCAACTTTGCCAGAACCACCATTATGTATTGCCTGTGGAAGACGAAAGGTCTAACTATCAGGCCCTGGCGCAAAGATGTCGTCTTCGGGGCCGTTCAGGAGGGTGATGTTCTCAAAATAAGTATCCGTGCCGAAAAGAAGTGGCAAGGAAAATTTCTCTTTGACACACCGCGTCACCAGACGATTATGAAGATGCCCCTTGATTGGCCGCGCATCAACCAGTTCCCGGAATGGTTCACCGTCAAGGCAGAAAAATCCTATACGGTTCACGACCTGACATCTAATTCAAAGGCAGCATACACAGGCAGGCAATTGAATGAAGGCATCGCCATACATCTTCAGCCCGGCACCGAGCGGCGCTTGCTGGTCGAATAGTTAAAGAAAAGTCCGTAGCAGCAAAACAGAACCTGGGAGATATATAAACAGATCGAAGGGGTGAGCCAATGGGAAGATTACTTCTGTTGTTTTGTATAATTGGCGATAGCTCTGGTGGGCTGGAAAAACGTGGTTTTCCTCGCCGTTTGGGGTTTTTCGCTTTTCAAGTCATCAAATATTGCCGACAATAATAATGTAAAAATTTATTACATCACCTTGACAGCTTTTCTTTCATATGATATACTTATAATAAATTATGGTGAAAGGGGTATGATATGGCTGATAGCTTCAACAAAAGACTTGGGAACAAAATAAAGAAACTTAGGGTTCAAATTGGCCTTAGTCAGGAAGATCTTGCGAGGCGCCTAAACATAAGCAGGGTTGCTATTTCGCAAATTGAGAGTGGCCAGAGAAGAATACGTGCTGACGAGATAGCAATGCTTTCCAAAATATTTAATATAACATCAGATATCCTTCTGAATCTAAAGAAAGACATCGCTGTGGTTTTTGAAAAGAAAGCTGAAACGCCGGTAAAAAAGAAACCGGAAGTGCGCATAAATGTTCCCCAGAAAAATTTGGTTAAGTTTAAAGAGGTGCTGCTTTACATCCTTAACAGAGTAGGTTCGAAGCCCAACGTTGGTGAATCTGTGCTCTACAAGCTCTTATACTTCATTGACTTTAATTATTACGAGAAATACGAGGAGCAATTGATCGGAGCAACTTACATAAAGAACAATTACGGCCCTACACCTAAGGAGTTTATCAAGATTGTGAATGAAATGGAGGGGAAAAAAGAACTCTCAAAAGTGGAGAGTCAGTATTTCAAGTATCCTCAAACAAAATATCTTCCCCTGCGAGAGCCAGACTTGTCCGTCCTCAATGCAAGAGAATTGCGGATGATTGACAGCGTTTTGGAAAGTCTTTCCGGTAAGAACGCAACTGATATAAGTGAATATTCGCACAATGATGTGCCATGGCTGACGACAGAAGACGGCGAAGTGATCGATTACGAATCTGTTTTCTACCGTACACATCCGTATTCGGTAAGGTCATACGATGAAGAAGATATTCAGTGAAGCACGGAAACTCACTGAGTTTGATAAGGATTTCAAAAAGCTTCGCAAGCGATTCCGTACCCTCGATGAAGATCTCGAAGTCTTTATAGAAAAGCAGTTAAAGCTCTTTCACAAGCTTGGGATAGACAACAAGGGATGTGTTCGCATATCTGACCTCGGCATATCATGTCCTGAAATATACAAGGCTCGAAAATTTGCCTGTAGATCACTCAAGGGAAAAGGTGCTGCAAGCGGGATAAGGATTATATATGGATACTACAGCAATGAAGATGCCATAGAGTTCATAGAGATGTATTACAAAGGTGACAAAGCAAACGAAGACAGGCAGCGAATATTACAAAGGTATAAATAAGAGTCGTGGGTCTTTGAACAACAGGGGTATTTGTTTTTGCATATTTCAAATAACCTCAATATCTCACTAACACTCTATATAAGGGGGTAGTGGCAATGGTAGGACCGGTATTAGATAAATCTAAGAGTAATATCGAAAGGGCAGCTTATATTTACTCGGCGCTTCGGCGAACTCGGCCGGGGACAAGGCAGGACCTTAAAAATTATGTCAAAGTCTTTCTGGGCATCGACGTTCCCGACATAAGAATTTGCCCGCAACATAACACACCGATGGATTATCTCTGGTACAGTTTCTCCGCTGACTTCGCTGCAGAAGGAAAAGTGAACGCCGATGCAATTGTCTGGGCCAACCGCACCGGTGGCAAGACTGAGCTGGCTGCGGTCGCAACGCTTTTGGACTGCGTTTTTAAGCCGAACTGCCGGGTCAGGATACTGGGCGGCTCAGGTGAGCAATCCGGCAGGATGTACCAATACCTGACCGCCTTTTTATGGAACGGATTCGAAGAGTTTCTGGCAGGCCCAGCCCTCAAAGCAAAATGCCACTTTGTCAACAACTCGTCCGTCGAGGTCCTGACGCAATCGGCGACAAGTGTTCGTGGCCAGCATATCCACAAACTTCGCTGTGATGAGGTCGAGCTTTTCGATGAGGATGTTTTTGCAGCCGCAAAGTTCACCACCCAGAGCACCGAAAATCTTGTAGCTGCTATGGAGTTAATCAGCACAATGCACCGGCCTTATGGCTTGATGCAAAAGATAGTTTCGTCTGCAGACCGCTTCAGTACGCCGGTCTTCAAGTGGTGTGTGTGGGAAGTGATTGAAAAGTGCACCGATAGAAACTGCTCGCAGTGTCCCTTATGGGGCGACTGCCAGGGCAAAGCAAGAGTTGCTGACGGTTATCTGAAAATTGACGATTGCGTAACACAGATGCGACGGGCCAGCAGGGCGGGCTGGGAAGCTGAGATGCTCTGTAAAAGGCCTTCGCTGGAGAATGTGGTCTTTGACGAGTTCGATGTGGAAAGGCACGTCCGGCCTCTCGATTATGACCCGAATCTGCCGCTATACCGCACGCTTGATTTTGGGTTTGTAAATCCTTTTGTGTGTTTGTGGATTCAGGTTGATAATGCCGGCGTTGTGCGGGTTATAGATGAGTATGTTCTAAGCCGCGCGACGATTGATGTGCACGCTGTCGAGGTAAAGAACCGCACACCGGGCGGAGAAGGGCGGGTAGCTGCCACCTTTTGCGACCCCGCAGGTGCCGGCGTAAACGATGTCACCGGCACAAGTATCGTTCGGGAACTGAGGACGCTGGGGATAACGGCCCGATACCGGCGAAGCGGCATCTTGGAGGGCATTGAGCTTGTCCGCAGGGCGATTCGTTCTGGTGATGGCAAAAGCACTCTTGTAATCTCACCGAGCTGCCGGCGATTGATAGAGGCGATGCAATGTTATCATTATCCGCAGCCCGGCAGTACAGCTGCCTCTGCCGAGCTTCCGCTAAAAGACGGCGTCTACGACCACCCCATCGACGCCTTACGATACTTCTTCGTCAACCACAACCGCCCCACCAAAACCGCTACCCGGCGGTATTAGGGTTTAAAGTCAGGTTTGCACTGAACAGAACCAATTCAGAAAATATTTAAGAAAAAATTAATAAGTTGTTGACTTTTCACCGATGTGTTATATAATATGTATAACACTTGTACACGAAATATCAATTCACGCTGCTAATAAGGAGACCATTATGCGGGGAGCGAAGGTAAGAGAAACATTCGGGGGGATGCTGAGAAGGATAAGAATCGAGGAAGCGGATATTGGGTTGCGGGCATTTGCGGATCTGATAAATATGAAACCGTCAAATTTAAGCAACATAGAGCGAGATTGTATTCCGCCGCCGGCAAGCCGAAAGGCAATAGACCGAATATGTGATGCTCTCGGCCTGCCTAAAAATGACTCTCGACGAGAGAAGCTGTTTGACCTGGCAGCAAAAGCAAAGAATCGCATCCCTGCCGACATAGCCGAAGCTGTGAAAGAATGGCCTGGCATCCCGGTCTTAGTACGGACTGTGGTCAACAAACAATTGAGTGAAAAGAAACTCAGAGAGTTGGCTGAGTATATTAAGAAATTTTATTAAGGATTCACGGATGGACCCGTCGCACGCACGGAGGTATACCAACGCTGAGATAGAGCGAATAGTTTCAGAAATTTTGGCAGATGCTTTTCCGAAAGGAATCAGGATACCTATCGATATTGATAGACTTGCTCAACGGCATGAGCTGGTGGATGATATAGCTTCTGCTGAGCTACTTGAGGATCAGTTTAAAGTTGCCGCACTCCTAATTAGCAAACCTAACGGTCATTTTGATATTTTTGTTGATGAAGACACGTTCAATTCGTATAGAGCTTGAGCTAACTTTTCAATTGCCCACGAATTGGGTCATATTGTGCTTCACTCTCAAATCTGCAGCAATTGCCAGTCAATCGAGGAATCAATAAGCCTGAGCAGGAGAATAAAACACGCATATCATTTTATCGAGAGAAATGCCAATTACTTCGCCGGCGCAATACTCATACCCCGAAGGACTTTTCTTGGCGACACAGCCACACTTTATGAAGGATTGGTAAAACTATATGGCTATGACGTCAATCTGATTCCATCTAAGTTGTGTTCTCGATTGGCTGAACGCTATTGTGTTAACCTTCAGCCCATGGAAATAAGGCTGAAAGAATTAAACTTACAAAGAAAAATAGTATCTGCCTTACGAACTAATTCACCATACCTTGACCCTTGAAGGCGTGTTTGCTGCCGCTCCAGGATGACCTGTACGATTACCTAATTGGCACCCTGTGGTACTTTTTCATCAACGATAAACACAGCCCTAAACCAAAAACAGGCGGTATTAGTATACTGGAATGCTATTTTTGTCCAATTCGTAAAATGCCGTTTTTTTGACTTGTTGATGGTGGTTCTATATACTATGTTGAATGTGATAATATCTTCGGTGTTACTGTCGGCTGCCAAACAGATGAATTACCAATTTGACAAAGAGCATATATCTCAGCACATAGTTAAATACGGCGTGGACATCCGGCCAAACATCGTGCTCAAGCAGGATAAAACGAAGCTGCAGGACTACTGCAACTGCCTGATAGAGCAGTTCCCCCAGGTATTTGAGACCCTGGTAGCGGGCCCCAAGCAGCTGCGAGTGCAAAAAAGCTTCTTGCTCTCCAACAACAAACGAGCAGAGATGCCGACATTTGTGTTAACCAACCGAGGCCCCCTTTTTACTTTTCCGCAGCGCCTGTACATCGATGATGTACAAGATTTAGATATTCCCCAGAAGGATAAAATATTTCGCAAAGCCCTGGAGGAAATGAGAACCAAATTTGTAGACAGGGCAGTAACGCGGGTAAGCGTGGTTCATGAGTTTGTTTTTGACACTGGGCAGATAGACTCACTCGACATAATAGCCAGTAACTTAAAAAATGATGTTTGGAGGCAGAGGACAAAAAATTTACGTATCTGGCTCGAAACTCCAATGGAAGGCAAAAACATCAATGTGGAGATAAGACCGACTCACTTAAGGCGTCTCGCCAGAAGCGGCGGCAATGTTCCTGCTCAAAATATGGGGTTCGGCATAATTGTAAACGTGGATATTAATAACCAGCAAATCAAGGATGATTTGGCGAGCGGTGAGGTACGTGACATTGTCACCTTTGCTAACGACTATGTCCCGGAGGAGCTAATTAAATTTTTGAACAATGAGTATTAGAGGACTTTCCAGAGCAAGCACGGCAAGCAACTCACTTCGTTACGGGCCGAAAACAACCTGATAGATATTCTGCAACGCTTCTTCATCAATCATAAACGTAGCAGCAGAGCCACAACTCGGCGATATAATAAACCCTGCTTCGTATCTGCAAAGCCTACCTTCCGCTGCAAACTTTAGGTGATTGAGGATTTTCGGCGCAGAAAAACAGGGCTGGGAGCGGAGGGAGAGGAGAAAGCGAGATAATCCCAGCCCTGTAAAAATGCTTCTAAAAGTATATATAAAGGTGCTCCTAAAGTCTATACTTTTTTTACCAAAAAATGTTCGTATCTGCCAGAAAATACTCCGCCAGCCTCGCTCCCAATGGGTGCTGGCATTAAAGCCCCCGCAGCGGGTGCACGTCATCTTTGTAGGTAAAAAAGGGGATTATTATGCTTATAGAGCCATACTGCTGCCTATTTGAAGGTGTGGATTCCCGCTTTCGCGGGAATGACAGGAGGCAAGTATTAAAAGATGCGAAATTGCAGCCGAAGCCCCCCAAAAATCTACCTACAATCGTGACGGGCACCCCCCCGCAGCTCTTAACTTACATTTTGCTGGGATTTTACTAAAATACATGTATATAAGCAAGGTATAATTCGACGATGGATAAAAAAATTTAAGGTTAACTTATGCTGACTAAAACCATCGAAAGGCCCCTTATTTTGCCCGCCATTGGGCGTATCGCAAAATGCGAACCCCGGCAATATCACAACGGTGCTGCCCGAATGAGCAGAGCGGTATTTCAGCACAACTCTTCTGTAACCGATATAAGCTGTTCTTATCACAAAATAAAACTTATTCTCAAATAGGAAGGAATAAATGTGCCGGATTAGAAAACATATGGCAATCATTACACTGTTAATTATCCTCAGCGGATGCTCTGGGATGCAAGTGTCTGGCAGCAGTTCTTCGGACAAGCCTGTATTGAGGCCTGAAATTGAAGGGCAGTGGTGGCAGGTTGCCGGCAATCCCGACCTCGGAGAGTTCACAAGCCCCAAACAGCAGCCGGTCGATTTCGCTCTCTGGCAGGCCAAGGACGGCACCTGGCAGCTCTTCTCGTGCATCAGGAAGACAAAATGCGGCGGAAAAACCCGACTGTTTTACCGCTGGGAAGCCAGGAATCTCACAGACAAAAACTGGAAGCCTATGGGCATTGCTATGCAGGCCGACGTTACACTTGGCGAGCAGAAAGGAGGGCTGCAGGCCCCGCATGTGATCAAGGTAGGCAGTATCTACTATATGTTCTATGGCGACTGGAATCGTATCTGTCTCGCAAAAAGCGGTGACGGCAAGACCTTTACACGCGTGTTAAATGAAAAGGGACAGCCCGATTTGTTCACAGGACCTTACAATAACACGCGTGATGCGATGGTCCTGGTTGTAGATAAGAAATACTACTGTTATTACACAGGCCATCTTATGGACGAAAACGTTGGTGCGGACTTCTGCCGAATATCAGAAGACATGCGCAGTTGGAGCAGGCCGATTAAGGTGGCCGCTGGTGGACGAGCCGGAGCTACCAGATATTCAGCCGAGTGCCCTCACGTAGTCTATAGGGGGGACCCCAAACGCAACGAAGGGCGTTTGGGAGCCCGGCAAGATATGGGCCTGTATTACCTCTTTCGCACACAGAGGTATGGCAAAGATAATGTAAGCTCCATATACGCTTCTCCTGATCTATTGAATTTCGGTGTTAACGATGACCGGTATCTCATTGGCACCCTACCCGTAGCAGCACCTGAGATCGTCAAGTACAATGGTCAGTACTACATCACAGCTCTTTTGCCAAACCTGAACGGCATTAGGATCGCAAAGTTGAAATGGGTTCCCATAGAAGCAGAAGACGGAACTTCTCATATATTAAGATGATGAGAGGAACCTTGTTCAACGGCAGGGGGTGTATTCCACTTTCCCTGAGAATGGGCTGAGGCCAGAGAGGACGAAGAGGCCTGGTGCTTTGTCATTGCTCACATGATGGTTTGTCATTGTGCCTGCTTGTTGTCATTGCGGGCGTAGCGAAGCGATCTCAAACTTTCGAAGGGTTGAGATTACCACGGCCGCATTCTGCGGCCTCGCAATGACAGCCCCTCAGATCACAAGCGACAAAGCACTGGAAGACCCGCCCCGTAGTCTTTAAAGTCCATCACGTCTTCAACCGATAAAAAAATGGGCTGAGGTCAAGAGGGAGGAAAGAGGAGAGAGGAGTTAAAAGACCCCAGCCCATTATACTTATAGTTTATTACGCCTTCAGCTAATAAAAGTTTAGCCCGCTTCGTTACGCCGCCCAGAAGCGTATCTTACGATATCTGAGGCCTTATTTAAGCTTTCCCAGGACCAATGCCGTATTGAATTAAAAATAAAAAATGGGCTGAGGTCAGGAGGTGGTGAAAAAGAGGAGCTTAAAACCTCAGCCCGTGGTTTTGCATAAAATCTATCGGTTGCAGAAAAAATCAATAATCTGTAAAGCCACCCTCCTGAACAGGTGGACTAAAAGAACCTCTTATAACAGCAGTCTAACAGAAAAATCGGAGGTTGCAATAAAAAAAACCGATGCGGGGCAAAATTTTTCTGCCTCTGACGAACTCAGAAATCGCCGGACACGCCGTCATCAAGCAAGAATCCCGCGTGCAAACGTAGTCGAGCTTGTCTTTGTGTCTATGGCAGAGTCTTTACAATATTTGCTATTCTGGAGATTTTGTTTTAATTTTTGGCCAAAACCAGTCATAATTGAGTACAGAAATCCATTTCGGCAGGTGTTCATATTAGCAGGTGCGTTAAAACTTTTAGCATAGTCGAGTTTTGGCCGAACAGGTAAATGTAAACAGTTCAATGAAAGGGCAAAAAATGAAGAACAAAATTTTTGCGATGCTGGCAGTTCTTGCTGTATCAGTTGTGGTACTGATTGGCTGTGAGAGCAAGGAGCCTTCAGAGGAGCCTTCAACAGAACCTTCAGAGGGGCTTGAGCCCGCAGTTGCCAGGAAAGCACCGGAGTTTACATTAAACAGCTTTGACGGCAAAATGATAAGCCTTTCCGACTACAAGGGCAAAATTGTGGTGCTGGAGTGGTTCAATTACGAATGTCCCTTTGTCCTGCGTCATTACGGCAACCCACCTACGATGATCGAGCTTGCAAACAAGTACAAGGGCAAGAATGTCGTCTGGCTTGCGATAAACAGTACAAACCACGCCACCCCGGAGCTGAACATAGAATTTGCAGAAAAGCGCAAGCTCCCCTATCCGATACTCGATGACAGGTCGGGTACGGTGGGCCGAGCTTATGGTGCCAGGACAACGCCGCACATGTACATTATAGACACCAAGGGCAGTATCGCTTATCAGGGCGCAATCGATAATGACGAACGTGGAAGAAAGAGACGAGGCTTTATCAATTATGTTGATAAGGCCTTGGCGGAGCTGACCAGCGGCAAAGAGGTAACTACCACGGATACCATGCCGTATGGCTGTACTGTAAAGTATGCTCGATAAAGCTGGGTTTGTTGATTGTATCCAGACTACCGCAGAGATGAGTTTTATTGTTAGTTGCTGAAGGACCATTTTGATAAAGGAGGACTATAGATATGAGAATTTACATTGCCGTTGCGATGGTGGTAGCAATCGTAAGTTGTGCCGGGTGCGCAGAGAAACAAGAAACTAACCCCGAGGCCGAAAAGGCCGCTGTGGAGGCCGCTGGAACTTGGCTGGAATTGTTGGACAGCGGAAAATATTCCGAAAGCTGGGAAGAGGCTGCGCAATACGTCAAGGCGCTTGCAAACAAGGACAATTGGCAAAAAACTTTTCAAGGCGTCAGGCAACCTCTGGGCAAAATGGTGTCCAGAGAGCTCAAGTCCACGCGCTACACTACATCGGCTCCAGGGGCACCAGATGGCCAATATGTCATAATTCAGTACAAGACGAGTTTCGAGAACAAGAAGTCTGCCATTGAGACAGTCACACCTATGCTGGACAAGGATGGCAAATGGAAAGTTTCCGGCTACTACATTAAGTAGTTAGGCGTAACATATCACCGCAGCAGACCGATTTTCCAGCCGGGCAGCTTTACTCGTCGGGCAACGGGTGCATACTTTAATGAAAGGAATTTGATATGTTTTTTTGTAAACGTAAAAACTTTTTATGTCTGCTCACTGTTATTGTGGGGATTTCCATATTTTGTTCATTAGTATATGCAGAAATACCCAAGTTTGAATATCACCTGATAGATCGAATCGGTAACAAAATGGGCCAGACATCTTTAGTTGATGTTGATAAGGATGGGGACCTGGACTGGATAGCTGGATGCAATGGCGGAACAATTTGGTGGTTCGAGTATAAAGGACCGGATAACTGGGTCAGACACTTGCTCGGCCAAAAAGTCCCGACAGAGGTTGGAGGCACCGCTTTCGATGTAGATGGTGACGGTTGGATCGACCAGGTCTCAGGCGCCGCCTGGTACAGAAACACAGGCAAACCGCGAGAACAAGAATTTATAAAGTGTCCCAACGCAGTTATAGAAAAATCCCACGACATCGTTGCCGCAGATATCGACGGAGATGGAAAACTCGATATATTGGCAATGAGCGACAGAAGCGGGCTATTCTGGTACAAAATCCCTGCTGACCCGACGAAAAAATGGCAAGGCCACAAAATCGGTGAAGCGGTCCACGGCGGAATCGACCCGGCCGGCGTCGCTGATATCGACGGCGATGGTGACAATGACGTCGTTCGCTCAAACGTCTGGTTCGAGAACAAAGATGGAAAGGGAACCAAATGGGCCGAGCATAAAAACATTGATTTCGGACAGCCCCGTGCAAGATTTCCTCTGATGACAAAAACATGGGTGGTTGACCTCGATAAAGACGGGGATAATGACATCGTTCAGGCCGAGGGGGATTGTGTCAGCGGACGGGTGGCGTGGCATGAGAACAAGGATGGTAAGGGCCGAGTATGGACCAGACACATGATTGCAGGCAAGACCGGCCAGGACTACCATTCACTTGCTGTGGCGGATTTCGATAACGATGGCGACCTTGACGTCTTTTCAGGAGGAGGCCCATTGACAAAAAATCCTCCCCATAAATGGTTTATCTGGGAAAATCTGGACGGCAAAGGCAGAAAGTGGAAACAGCATTTGATTCTCAGCGGAAAACGCTGCCACGAAGCTAAGGCAGCGGATATTGACGGCGATGGCGACATCGACATCTGCTCCAAACCCTGGAATGGCAACGAGCACATCTATCTTCGCAACATGCTTGACCCGAATTTCCCAGGTAAAGTATTGCAATAAAAATACAAATCTGGTAATATAGAAAAATCAAATAAAATTCTTTAGGAGATGATGGGATGTCCCTGAGCGTTTTCCGGTGTGGAGTTAGACCGTTTAGGTTTCTGTTAATGCACATAAGCCTAATCACAATGGCCGTTACAGTTGCCCCTGCTACAGAGTATCACAACAACAAGTCCTTGGGGAAAAATCTCAAATTCCTCGCCAAACAAAGATCTGACCTTGTGCGAGTTGACAGCATTGCTCGGTCAATAGACAAACGCAAGGTTTGGATGGCTGAAGTGGGTAAAGGTACTGAGCAAGACCGCAAAACTCGACCGGCGATGTTGGTCGTGGCAGGTATCGAAGGTAATGATCTAATAGGATGTTCCGTGGCTGTATCATGGATCAAGCATTTGATTGAGCAATACGAAACCGACACCCGGATTACTACACTTCTGGAGATGACAACTATTTATGTCATCCCGCGGCTCAATCCCGATGCCGCGGAGTATTTTTTTAGCCGGCCAAAATTCGAAACAAGCTCCAGTGATAAACCCGTTGATAACGACCATGATGGGCTAATAGATGAAGATGGTCCCGAAGATCTCAACGGTGACGGACTAATCACCTGGATGCGTATCGAGGACCAGGAGGGTGAATACATCCTCGACCCTACAGATAACCGGCTGCTCATCAAAGCTGACCCTCTCAAAAGCGAAGTTGGTGCATGGCGTTATCTCACCGAGGGAATCGATAACGACCACGATGAGTTATGGAATGAAGATGGACCGGGTGGCGTTAACTTTAACCGTAACTTCCCCTATAATTTCGAGTTCTTTGCTCCGGATGCGGGCGTACATCAGGTAAGCGAGGCCGAAACGCGTGCGCTTGCTGATTTTATAGTCGAGCAACCCAATATTGGGATTGTTCTTACTTACGGCGCTGCCGACAATCTTCTAAAGACCCCTAAAGGAGCACCATCACCCGGTCGTCGAAAGCCCATGACAGCGATAAACAAGGATGATTTGGGCTACTATCGGACGATGGGCGCTCTCTATCGAAAATCGCTTGGGTTGAGCAAAGAGCTTGAAGGTACCTCTTATCCCGGTACCTTCAGTGACTGGATGTATTTCCACCGTGGCCGCCTCTCGCTCGCAGCCAAACCGTGGGATCCGGCGATCGCTGTCGAGCTTTCTAAAACCGACGAAAAAAAGAAAAAAATGACACAAGATGAGATAAAAGAAGATATTGAAAAGATTGAAGCTGCCTCTGAGAACGAACAGGCCGAGGACAAAAAAGAAAAAAGCTCTGAATGCGAGCTCGAAAAAGGAAATAAAGATATAGATACGGACTCCAAAGATGATGTAGATAAAAGAAATGAAAAAGAGCGTCGAGAAATAAAGTGGTTTGACAAATATGCGCCACAAGCTTTTGTCAAATGGCAGACAATCGAGCATCCTGATTTTCCGAATCAACGTGTCGAGGTCGGCGGCTATTGTCCTTTCGCCCTTACTAATGCTCCGATTGGTATGATTGAGCAAATTGCTGCCAAACATGCTGATTTCCTGACAGCACTAGCGCTGCGACTTCCGCGTATTGGTATCCGAAACGTCGAAAACCGACATCTGGGCCAATCGGTATATGAAGTCAAAATTCAGGTGGAAAACACCGGATTCCTACCCACCTCACTTACACATGGCCAGACAACACGGGAGGTTTATCCCACTCGGTTAATCATTGAGCTCGACGACGAGTTTTTCCTTTCCGGAACCAGGATTACGAATCTACCGGTGATTCGTGGAAGTGGCGGGATGGTCCAGGCACGCTATATAATCCGGGCCTCCAGGCGTGAGAAAATTCATTTCAAAGTCGTCTCGATGTTGGCCGGGCAGGTAAAAGGGACTATCGAGCCGTCTGACGCCAAATAAAATAACAAATAAAATTGTTTCATGATATCAAAGGTGTTTTTATGAAGCGGAAAACAAAATTTAGGACCTGTATCGGCATTTTGCTTTTTTCATATCTCGTCTTGGCGCTTAGCGGAACGGGCCACGCCAAAGACGTTAGTCGCAAACCGAGGGCTGGGAATCCAGCTAAGCATTCGTTCCCTGCATTAGGCATCTCAGCAGAGCGGAAAGTGCAGGTAGCATGGAACCGATTTTATGATCATGTCGGACTGGGGGCTATCCTGGCCCGGCTCCACAAAGCCTTCCCCGACCTTACCAAGCTCTATTCTATTGGTAAATCATCCCAGGGCCGAGATATATGGTGCCTGGAAATTACGGCACGTAACATCGGTGATCCCGATCGCAAGCCGGGAATGTATATTGATGGCAACATTCACGGCAACGAGGTCCAGACCGGTGAAACCGTAGCCTATACAGCATGGTATCTTTGCCATCAATATGGACGGCTCGAAAAGGTAACGGCTTTGCTTAATGACCGGGTTTTCTATCTGTTACCAACCATCAATCCTGATGGGCGAGATTCCTGGCTTCATAGGGGTGGTTTCGCGCGGTCAGGCCTTGAGCCGACAGACAATGATCGAGATGGTCTCGCCGATGAAGATGATTGCGAGGACCTTAACGGAGACGGTTTCATCACAATGATGCGAAAGAAAGACCCACAGGGGCGGTTCAAGTTGCATCCCGATTATCCTGAATACTTGATGGTCAGAGCCAGAGCAGACGAGACCGGAGAGTATAGCCGGCTTGGTTGGGAAGGAATCGATAATGATGGCGACGGTCGAATTAACGAAGATAGCCGAGGCGGTTATGATATGAATCGGAACTGGGCATACGATTGGCAGCCGAATTATATTCAATATGGAGCTAAGGATTATCCGTTCTCACAGCCGGAGACCCGTGCGGTGGCTGAGTTCCTTCTGGCTCATACTAATATTGCAGCCGCCCAGTCATATCATAACTCCGGCGGTATGATTTTGCGAAGTCCGGGCCGCGAAGGTGGCGAGATGAAAAGCCAGGACGATAGAGTGCTAAGACTTATCGCCGAGCGGGGAGAAAAAACACTGCCCTTTTACCGTTCGATGATTATCTGGAAGGACCTCTATACCGCCCTGGGAAGCGAGCTGGATTGGCTTTATGGAGGGCGTGGCATTCTCTCGTTCACAAATGAGCTGTGGACGTCCAAAAACCTGTACAAAACCCCAAGTTCCCCTTCGGATGAGGAGCAGGCTGAATTTATTGAGTATGTGCTTATGGGTGACGGCATCATTCCCTGGCAGGAATATGACCATCCCACTTATGGAAGGATTGAAATTGGTGGACGGAAAAAGGAATGGGGACGGGTGCCACCTTCGTTCTTGCTTGAGGAAGAACTCCACCGAAATATGGCTTTTACGCTATATCATGCTGACATGATGCCGCTGCTCAAAATCAGCCAGGTGAAGATAGAGAAGCTTACTAAAGACTTATTCAAGATTTGGGTGACCATCGAGAACCAGCGTCTGATCCCAACCAGAACAGCTCAGGATGTGGCGCACCATATCAGTTCGCCGGATATTGTTTCCATTCAGGGCGATGACCTTCAGGTTCTCTCGAGCGGGCAGGTCACAAATCGATTCTTTAAGCGTGTTCAAGCCGTCAAACGCCGTCCAGAGCGAGTGGAGCTTGATACTATCAACGGTATGGGCGCTGTACGTGTACAGTTTGTCGTCGAGGGAAAAGGCAAATTTACCGTGACGGTCGATTCGGCTAAAGGCGGTTCGCTTAAGAAAAGTCAATTACTGCCTTAAACATACTGAATCTTGCCCATCAATTCATAGCGCAAGGTGACTTAAAGAAAAGGGTCATGATTAGGACACCGCTTCATTAAAATGCAAGGAATCGGAAAATGAAACTAAGAGCCTATCCGAATAACCGGGTCGTTATGAGGCCGAGCGAAAAGTTCGAGGCCAAGGCGGCAGGCCAAAAATGCTCGGAGGCGTGGTTTTCTCCACGTTGAGAACGTTTTTGGCCGACAACGCAGGCATCGGGCTTTGCAGCCGACCGCAATAGAGCGGGTTATTTGGATAGGCTCTTAATAGCTTTTTGGAGGAGAAGTCTAAATGGCGTCCAATTAGAGATTTTCGTAAAGACAAACCTAAGCCGCTAAGAGTGCCCCCGCTCTTGTCTTCGACAAGAAGACGCGGGGGCGGCGTGAAAATATTAACAATTTTTGAAAGGGAAGTAAGATGAAAAAGAAAATTTCAATCGTATTGGTTTTGGCATTCATTATTGGCCTGATCCCAGGCGTTGCCAAGGCAAAGCTGGTGGCATGTGTGGGAGACAGCATTACCTACGGGTGGGGCATCCCTGATCGGAATTATAATTCCTACCCTGCGCAATTGGGCAGGATATTGCGGCAGTTCGACAGGAAGTGGGAAACACAGAACTTTGGCGTCAGTAGTACGACATTGTTGAGAAACACCAATAAGCCTTATGTGTTAGAAAACGCATATAACAGTGCCCTGGCGTCTGAACCAGAAGTGGTCATCATAATGTTAGGCACTAACGACTCCGCCAGAGCCACGAACTCGGCGATCGAGCAGGATTTCATTTCCGATTACCTCGCATTGATTGATGCTTTTGCTCAGCTACCGAGTAAGCCCAAAATATTTATATGCAATCCGCCGCCAATTTTTGGGGGGGGATACGGCAGCAACAGCATGATAAGAGACGTGATAATCCCATTCATCCAGCAGTTGCCTACATATAGAGCGGTAGAGGTCATCGATCTGTACACACTGCTGGAAGAATCGGGCCATCTGTTCCCAGATTACTTACACCCAAATGCAGAAGGAGCGAAGGTGATGGCGGAAGTGATTGCTGCAACAATTCTTGGCCTGCGGGGGCATCCAGACCTCAACGGCGATGGAATTGTTGATAGTGCAGACATGTGCATGATGATTGACCACTGGCACACAGACAACGCACTTTATGATATTGCCCCAGCACCCTTCGGTGATGGAATAGTAGATATCCAGGACCTGATCGCCCTTGCTGAATATTTGTTCACATATCCTGGCGCTGTAGCGTACTGGAAGCTGGATGAGACGGAAGGCGACATAGCCTACGACAGCGTCGGCGTCTACGACGGTATTCTCAATGATGTTCCTACCTGGCAGCCTACCAGCGGTATGATAGATGGCGCGTTGGAACTCGACGGGATTGATGATTATGTTAGTACCGAGTTTGTGTTGAATCCAGCGGATGGCCCGTTCAGTGTATTTGCCTGGATTAAAGGCGGTGCTCCAGGCCAGGCCGTTTTGTCGCAAATCGGCGGCGTGAATTGGCTTTGTGCGGATACATTGGAAGGTAGCTTGATGACGGAGCTTAGGTATATTGGCGGCCGGGTTGACCAACCGCCGTTGTTATCACAGACGCTCATCACCGATGCCGCTTGGCACCGCGTTGGCTTTGTATGGGACGGTTCCAACCGAATCCTGTACATGGATGACATTGAAGTAGCCAGAGACACACAGACTAATTTAGCAACTTCAGAAAACGGTCTGTACATTGGTGCCGGCAAGGCTATGGAAGCGGGGTCCTACTGGTCCGGCCTAATTGATGATGTTCGCATCTACGGCAGAGCTATAAGCCCATAGGCAAACCAGCAACTGACTGAACAATCGGCCAAAAAGTTGTTTGCATAGCAAGAATACCTAAGATAGTTAGGTATTGATTAGAAGCTTGCACACGGCTTTTAATTTAGCTGGCTAATGAATCGTCCAAACATCTGTTGGCGTATTAGTAATACCTAAGATAGTTAGGTATTATGATTAACTTACGTTCGCATCTACAACCGGGCCGTATGACCTTAAAGTGCTACTACAATTTGAATCAACTGTAGAAACAACAAGTAAACTCCAGGTCTGACACTAATCAGGTCAGACCGGCTCAGGATGACAAAAAAAGTGCTTTTTTGGTCATTTTTTTGTTGACATTGTTTGGAAATACGTTAAAATACGTCTATGTTTGCCAATTAGGCAAACATAAACCGCCAGCAGGCGGTAGATATAGCGGAGAACCGCACGTTTTCGTATCAGCAGATACACGCCAAAAAGCATCGTTCGTAAATATCGAAACGGAGTGTAAATCCGGCCTTCCTTGGACGGAACCATTTAACCAAATTAACCATATTAACTAAATTAACCAATTACCAATCATGAGCATCGAGAATCTAACTTTAGCTCTCGTCGGGGCGGAGCCCGCCGCAG
>JAUXAB010000006.1 GCA_030615025.1 Phycisphaerae bacterium
GAATTCGCTAAAGCCGGTAACCATCACGACGGGAGTGGGAAATTTCTCCATGATATAGCCAAGACAGGTAAGGCCGTCTATCTCTGGGAGCTCAATATCTAAAGTAACCACATCGGGCCGAAGTTTTTCTATGGCCTTTAATGCCGAACTGCCCGATGCAAGGTGAACTGTCTGTCCCGGAATGACTTCCCGAGAATACGGGCCTTAAGAACTCAAAATTTCTGAATCGAACGAATTCCGGCATATTTATTTGGAGTTTAACTTTCAAAGCGTTAGCAATTACTGCTATATAATTGGCCAGCAAAATATGTGTAGCTTCCTTGAAGGCCGAAAGCTTCATTGTAGAGTCTATTTTTTCTGTGCCGCCTTTGCCAAGATACCGTTTCAGTAATAATCCGGTCATAACTTCGGCGCTGGAAAGAGGAAAAAATATCACAACAACACCTTCAAGTTCAGCTTCCGGACATCTGAAATTCACGAAAGAGCCAAAACATTTCTCTCCAGCATCAATAAGGACTTCGCCCTCCTCGAAGGTTTGGACACCAGCAAATTCTACTCTAATTCTTTCAGCGGTAAGCTTCTGCAAGGCTTCGGTCATTCGCCGCGCAATGTCCGGACTAACGGGCTCTTTGGTTGTAGTGAGGTTGTGGGTGCGCGAAGCCAAGAAAGCTGAGATAAACCTCTGTGGCGAACATCCTTCGACGCAACGGTTTGGCAATGAAATCCCAGGCCAATCTAATCATCAAGTGAGCGGCCAAGTTCGAGCTGCCAGCAAGAGACGCTTGCGGCCCGATGACATTCAGTGCCAACTGTTTCTGGGTGGATTGTTGACGTCATATTCTCGTAGGGCTGCATAGTGACAATGTGGCCGGGCGACAATACCCTGAATCACGAGCCGTATCCAAGGGCCGCAATCTGTGTCAACCTCACCGACGATATGATATTCTGAGGGAAAACTTTGCTCTCGGAGCGTGTGACGCGGCGAGATCACGCACTTCCACGAAGTAGGTACGCCGTGAAGGTGTAGTCAATTGTCGTTACAGCGTGCTCTGACTTCCGCGTACGAGTTTCTGTATCCTACGGCATTAATCGTTATGTGTGATATGCGAAAAATAAGGCGATTTACTTTTATCATATAGAATCTTACCATTGATGAGCGTCCATTCCACGAAGGTTTTGTGGTGGAAGGGATGGCCGTCCAGGATGATAATATCAGCGTCCTTTCCGACCTGGAGGCTGCCGACGCGATCGGCAACTCCAATAATTTCGGCGGCGGTTATTGTGATTGCTTCGAGTGCGGTCTGCTCGTCGAGTCCGCCACGTACGGCGAAGGCTGCTTCCATCGGTAAAGCCATCAAGTCCCGCCCGGCGACACCCCAGGTTTGAAAGTATGGGCTGGTAGGAACGATGGCGAATTTGACGCCGGCTTTTTTCAGAATTGCAGCATTTTCCAGGGTTGAACCGGAAGGTGCTGATATGTATTTATTCGGACGGCGTTTATTACGCGGTGTGATAATGAGGCGGATATCGTGTTTGGCAATTTGCTCAGCTACGATCCAGGCTTCTATGGCATCCTCAATTATTACCCTGATACCGAATTCGTCGATCAGCTCCACTATATCGAGTATCTGGGCTGCCGTGGTTGCCCTTAACCGAGCGGGCAGTTCCTTTTTCAGCAGGCGGATGTATGTATCGACACCGGAAGGCTTCTTAAGCTCCTGGAGCTTTTTCTGATCTTTTTTCCTTGTATATTCGTCGAGCTTTTGCAGGTAAGCCTGAGCTTTTCTAAGATTTTGCCGGAAGCTGGTTTTACCCATCCAACTCCTAAAGGCGGCGTTTTGAGCAACCGATTCTTTGACGAGCATATTATCCAAATCACCATACGTTGGTTTTATGACGGCGTTGGTTCCCCCGATTGGATTACTTCCTGACGGTCCGCCTCTTGATACGTAAGCAGTAGTTATGCCGGATGCCAGTGCAAGAGAGACATCGTGCTGAAACGGGTCCAGGGAATCAGCGATTTTGCTGCCGCCGCCAACTCCTACTTCAGCAGTCGCGGCGACCAGGCCCGGCATGACAACCTTTCGGCGGGCGTCGATGACTTTGGCATTTTTAGGTATCTCTATGTTCTGGCCGATACGCAATATTTTTCCATCCTCGATGAGGACAGTTCCGTTTTTGATAATTCCGCTGGTGATTGTGTAGAGGTCGCCACCTTTTATTGCTGTGACGGATTCATCTGCAAATAAAGGGGATGCCGTGCACAATGTCACTAACATCACAAGAACCATATATGTTGTTTTTGCCATGCTTATTTGCAGGTTTTTACGCATTATTGTTTCTCCCTATGGAGCTTTGTGAACTATTTTGCCTTCTATCATGACCATGTGAATTTTTGTTCCGACATCCAGGGGGTCACCGCTGAGCACCAACAGATTTGCATCCTTGCCGACTTCGAGGCTTCCGAGACGATAGTCAACAGCCAACATCTGAGCAGGGTTAATGGTGATGGCCTTTTTGGCGATTTCCTTGTCCAAACCGGATTTTACCAGGTCGGTGACTGCTCGCAGGAAATCTTCGTGTGACTCTATGCCATCGCCTCTCGGACTAAATGCGATTTTTACCTTGGCATCAGTGAGCATTTTCGGCACATTGATGCGATTTCGTGTAAAAGGCTCGAAGTCAAGCTTAGGTGGAAGGATAACCGGGATTTTCTTTTTGGCCAATTTGTCTGCGACTCGATATTGTTCGGAACCGGCAATCAGGACCACCTTCATTTTTTTGTAGGGCTCGAGCAATTTCAATAAGTGCAAAATTTCGCCCGGACCGCTACATGTTATGTATGTCGGGATTCTGCCCTGTAAGGCGTTGATAAGCGGCTGGACCTTTGGGTCAGTGGAGCTCGTCTTATTTTTTGCCGAGTCCAGTGCACCCTTGATTACCTTTTTGGTCTTGTCGTTTGCCTGGAAATTAATCATAAGAAGCCCGGATTCGGTGATTATCATTTCCTCGGGCTTATTACCAACAGGGCGTATGACGGCCCCCTGCCCTGCAATTCCGGCTCCGCCGCGTCCGGGGACGAGGCCAAGGGTCGTGAATCCGGTTTGTAAAACGCGTTTGTATACATCCTGGTGGGGATACAATTCATCTGCGACCCGATAGTGTGGATTCGAAGCTGCTCCTCCGCTCGGTGCCGATGATAGACCGACGCGTGAAATTGGGTTCACAAGGCCGGGGAAGATTGTCTTGTCACTGGCATCGATGATGTTGGCTGAATCAGGAATCTCTATGTCGCTTGCGATTGCTGTGATTCTGCCATCCTTAATGATGATAATGCCATTTTCAATCACGCCGGATGTTACTGTGTCGACGCGGTCGGCCTTGATGACAGTTATATCCTCAGCGGCGGCGGCCGGTATGGAAAGCATCCAAAGCAATATGTTTAACAAGATATACTTGTGAATATTTGACATCTTGATTATCCCTTTCCAGAAGGAGCTGCTTTGTCTTTGACGACTAAGCTGACGCCTTTTCGCTGGAAGACGATTTTGCCATTGATAAGAACCAGGTCAACAGGTGTTGTGTGATCCAGGAGGCTGCCTTTTTTTATGACGATGTCGGCATCTTTACCGACTTCGAGAGAACCAATACGGTCGTCTATCTCAAGCGCACGGGCGGAATTTATGGTGATTGCCTTTAATGCCTCCCTGTCATCAAGCCCAAGGTGTGCAGACATAGACGCCTGGAATGATAATTCCTCCTGAGGCGCTATCCATGAGCCCCACCCGACAGCATCGGTATTGATTGACAGGTTTTTTACACCGGCTTTACTGTATTCGGCGGCCATACCGTGGAATCGACCATCATAATTAGGCTGGGAGAACTCAACCACACGGGGACCGATATTTATCGAGACGCCATCGCGTTTTGCCGCTTCGGCGCCGACGAGAAAGCCGCCGTAAGCGGTGTGCGTCGCAATAACATCGAGCTTGTTTTCGTCATTGAACATTCGCATTGTCTGCATTACGCCCCAGGGTGAGTAGGTGTGGTTGATGGTTGGTATTTTGCCGTTGAAGACTTTTCGCATTTTTTCCAGTTCTGGTCTGTATTGAGGTTTTTCCTTACGCCGGCCCTGTTCATAAGCCTGCCAGGCGTCTGTGTATTGTTTGGCTTGTTTTAGGATTTGCCTCAAAGACCAGGACATACCCATTCGCGTAAGGCCCAAATCGCCGCCACGTCGTTCAGGATTGAAGGCCTGCGCGATTTTCATTGCGCCGAGTTCGCGGAGTATCATCTTTTCGGGGTTGGAGCTATCCAGTTTGATGATGACAGAGAAACCTGCAAGATTTGTTCCGCTTCCCGGCATTGTGTGGATTGTTGTCACACCGCCGGTTACGGCTTTTTCAATGGTAATATCCTCCGGATTTACGCATTCTGCAATCTGTAACTCGGGATTTATAGGTGTCACCATATCGTTGAATCCGCCTTCGGTCCCGATATGGGTATGGGCTTCGACGATGCCGGGTGTCACCCATCTGTCCGATGCGTCAATTACCTTATACTCTTTCGGTATCCGGATATTTGACTGCGGCCCCAAGGCTTCGATTTTACCATTGCTAACAAGAATGATTCCGTGGTTTATAACAATTGTATCAGTGCCTGATTTATCAGCCGGCGCCATCGTCAGGATTTTCCCGGCTTTGATGGCATACTTCGGAGATGTCGGCTTGTCTTCGGCATATACAGAGCCGACGATTATGAGCAGGACAACCGAATATATTGAGATTACGTTCTTCATGTATCTTTCCTGTATGCAATTTTGCCGTTGATAAAGACCATGTCCACCGGGATTGTCACATCGAAAAGGCTCCCGGCCTTAATAATCAGGTCGGCATCTTTGCCGACTTCGATGCTCCCGACGCGGTCGTCAATTCCAATGGCCCGAGCCGAGTTGATAGTGACACTTTCCAGGGCCGTCTTTTCGTCCAGGCCGAAGTGTATGGCCATCGAACCTTGAAAGAACAAATCCTCCTGCGGCAGGACAGGGGCATCCGTGTTTATAGAGAGATTTTTTACGCCGGCGGCTTTGTATTCGGCGGCCAGACCATAAAATTTATTGTCCTGTGAGAAGGAGAAATCATACATCCTTGGGCCGACGTTGACGTGTACATCCCGCTTAGCCATTTCCTTAGCGACTTTGTAGCCGTGAAAGGTCGCGTGAGAGACAATGGTCTTGAGCTGATACTCATCGTGGAAGATGCGTGCCGTTGCCATAACATCGCGGGCTGAAGCCGTATGAACCAACGTCGGGATGGACCCTTCAATGGCCTGCCTCATATTTTCATACTCTAAACTTTCTCCGGGTTTTTCTTTTATCTCACCTTTTTCGTAAGCCTGCCAGGTTTGTGAATAAGCTTTTCCCTTATTAAGTATGTCTCTTAGTATCCATGACATTCCCATTCTGGTGCGCCCCAAGTCACCCCCTCGTCTTTCAGGATTGTAAGCCTGTGAGATCTTCATTACGCCAAGGGAGCGAACGAGCATTTCATCTACCGTTTTGCCGTGTAATTTGTAGAGGACACCAAAACCTGCAAAATTTGTTCCACTGCCTGGGATTGTATTGACGGTTGTTACTCCACTTGCAACAGCTTGTGGAATGCTCCAGTCTTCCGGGTCGATGACATCCGCTATTCGAAGGCCTGGATTTGTCGGGACAACCATGTCGTTGAGGCCGCCTTCGCCGGCGAGGTGGGAGTGAATTTCGACCATGCCGGGCATGACCCACTTGTCCGACGCATCAATTACTTTGTACTCTTTTGGAATATTCAGGTCGGCTGCTTTCGCGACGGCTTTAATCACTCCATCTTCGATTAGTATGACGCCATGGTCAATTGTTCCCTTGGTGACGGTCAGTATCTTGCCTGCTTTGACAGCATATTTTATCGGTTCGGCCGCTTCGGCGATGCAAATCCGGCAGAAGCACAAAAGAACAAAGATGATGCTTAAATGAATTATGTGCATTGCACCTCTTTGGTCAGATAAATGCCAGTGGTGTTTTCGCACCTGCCAGACTTTTTTGTTATTTGTTCTCATAGACGATTCGTCCGTTTACGATTACTTTTTCCACCCGGCTTCGAAAATCAAAAGGCCCACCGGACAGAATCACCAGGTCTGCGTCTTTGCCTTGGTCTATGCTTCCAATCCTATCGTCGAGATGGAGAAGTTTAGCCGGATAAATGGTTATGGCCCGAAATGCTTCTTCTTCATCCATTCCGTATCGCACGGCGTAGGCAGCGTTCATCGGCAAATATTGCGTTCCGGAAGTTGCACTTGTGTGGAACGCGACGCAGAGCTTGTCTCGGGTCAAAAGGTCGGCGTTATTTATTGGTTTTCCTTTTTCGTAGCGGATGATATCGGGTCCTATAGCTACACCGACGTTGTATTTTCTCAGCTCGTCAGTAATGCGGAAGGCATCGCTGCCGCCGAGAATTATGACATCGAGGTTGTATTCGTCCTTAAAGACTTTCAATGTCGTACTGATTTCATCAGCGCGATTGGCGTGCATGAGGGCGGGCATTTGACGCTTAAAGAGTCCTCGCAGTAGTTCGAGGTTGGTATCGCGGCTGGGTCGGGGAGGCTCTTTGATTTCCTGTTTTTCATCAGAGTCTTTATCCTGCTCGTATTGCCGACGTCGTTCGTATTCCTTATGTTGGCGTTCGTATTTATCCCACCTTTCGGCATATTCTTTTGCCCTTTTGAGAAGGTTGCGTGCATCCCAGATTCGGGCCATTCTTGCTCGTTCGCCAAGCATTGAGAATTTAACAGCCGCGTATTCTTTGACAATCATGTCCTTTACACTGTCGCCGGCGAGCTTGATTAGTGCGGCATTTCCGCTTACAAATCCGCGTGTCTGGGGAGCGAGCAGCACCGATGTCACGCCGGAGCGCAACACCTCGCGGAAGGCTTCGTCATTCGGTCTGACGACGTTGGCGATGCTGACGAGACGCACATTTCCGGAATCAGGCCCACTGGTCGGTGCAGAAGGATTCATTCTTACAGGCTCGCTTTCAGCGTGCAGGCCGATGTGAGAGTGGATATCTATCAGGCCCGGAATGACAACGCTTTTGGTGGCGTCAATTACGGTTGCTTGTTGTGGAATCTTTTTTTGCCGGCCCACGTAAGCGATTTTGTCGCCTTTTATAAGGATGAGTCCATCGTTTATCCGTCCGCGGCTTGCCGTTAGAATTGTGCCCGCTCTAATGGCAGTGATGGGCTTTTGTTCTTTTTCATCTTTCTTTGTTTTCTCTTCTGGGCGGGTATATACAACCTTGCCATCGATGAGCGTCTTATCAACAACCGAGTGAATTTCAAGAGGTCCACCTGTTAGAATTACGAGGTCGGCATCTTTGCCCTTTTCGATGCTTCCTATACGGTCTGCAAGGCCAAGAATTTCGGCTGGAGTGATTGTAATTGCTTTTAGCGCTTCTTCGGGTGACAGTCCCCGGCTGACGGCATAGCCCGCAATGAATGGCAGGTCGGGGATGGTCTCATCAGTGGGAGAGGTAATTGCAAACTTGACACCGGCTTGCGCCAGAAGACCCGGGTTTTCGGGATTGACGCGGCCAAGAGCGATATCGGTCGTGTAGTCTTTTAAGTGCTGTCGGCCGGGTTCAAAGACTCCGGTGACGATGACGGGTGATTTGCTCGATTTGATTTCGTCAATTACTTTGTATGCCTCCGTGGCGCCTTCTATAATGAGTTTTAGCTTGAATGTTTCGGCGAAGGAAATAGCGTTGCGAATATCCTGAGCGGTATGACAGTTGACACGGACAGGTAGTTTGCGTTTCAAGACGGGCAGGAGGGCCTGCATCTTTGAATCTGTTTGCGGTGAGGGCTGATTCGAGTACCATTTGGCATCGGTAAAGACTTTTCGTAATACGGCCATTTCAGCCATACGTGTTGTGGGGAGTTGCTTTTCCGCCGGCAAGAGGGGATTACAGGGATCCGGGGGGATGGGGGGCTTGAAAATCGCCGGCGGGTCCTTCGGCAATTCCCCAAGTGTGATACGAAGTGCCGATGTGTCTTTAAGGCAGCGCTCGGTAATGGAATCGCCGGCAAGCTTGACGACGGCGCCTAATCCACTGACTAACCGCCTCTGGCCGGGTGAGACGTAAACTGTGGTTATGCCTCCTGCCAGAAGCCGTCGGTATTTTTCATAGAAGTTGAAGGCATCTTTTGCCCGAATATCCGGTGTCACCGACTCCTCATCGTCCCGACTTCTCTCTGCGAGCGTTGTAAAGGCATCTATCAATCCGGGTATGACCACCTTATCGGTGGCGTCAATTACTTCGGCGCCATCGGGTATTTTCAAATCTTTGCCAACGGCTTCGATTTTACCATCGCGGATAAGTATAATGCCATTCTGAATCGGTGCCGATGTTACCGGCAGGATTGTGCCTGCTTTAATTGCCACTAAGGAGGTTTCCCGGGCCAAGGCGGTCGGCACAATCAACGTGCTGATGAGGATTGAAATCGCAGTAATATAAATTTTCCGTCGATTATCAAAATGTTTATAGCGTTTATTCATAGCCAAATCTTGTCCCAGACTATTATGCGATTCGGTCCTTACGTATTTTTAATCTCAATCCGTGTCTTTCGGTTCTTGAATTTCTTTCGGTTTTTCCAATAACTTCTTTAGTCGCTGGTCTTTTTCTTTTTCATAGACGATTTCGCCGGCAACCATTACCTTGTCCACCCAGGCTTGGGCGTCTAAGGGATCAGAGGTCAGGAAGATTAGGGTCGCTTCTTTACCTGCTTGAATGCTTCCGAGACGGTCATCGACGCCGATGAACTGTGCAGGGTAAAGCGTTATGGATTTCAAGGCTTCGGTTCGCTTCATTCCATGTCTGACTGCGGTTGCAGCCTGGTACCACAGGTACCGTCTGCCATACTGGGAGGTGTCCGTCTGGAAGGCGAACTTGACGCCGGCTTTATGGAAAATCATCGGGATGACTTTCATCTCTTCTTCATTTGTTTCTTCGTTGGTTTCCCAGATGATGAGCTCCGGGGACAAAATAACGGGGAGCTTTTTCTGAGCAATCAAGGGTGCGGCTTGATAACAATAGGGGCTCAAGACCAAAACGGTGTTGAATTTATGAGTTTCATGGATCTCAATTGCCTTTGGTACGTCGGAGGCCCTATCACAATATATAAATGCGGTCAGTTTTTTGTTCAAAAGGTCGACCATCGGCTGTTTGCGAATGTCGATTTCTTCATCGAAGGGCTTTTTTTCTTCTTTTGCATCGGCCTTTCGCTGCTCGTATTCTTCGAGATAATCTTTCAGGTCGGACATGTATCGTCTGAATCGCTGCATATGTCCCATTCGGCTGGTGTTCCCGGTCGGACGTAGGGAAATTTTCAGGCCTGTATAACGCTTGATGAGCATCGCTTCCACGGTTATGCCGTGAGGTTTTACAACCGTTCCCGTTCCGCCGAGCAGCGTGCTGTTGCCCGGAAGCACGAGCATTGCAACAACTCCGTCGCGGAGAGAGTCTTCAAAGTAAGAGCTTACCGGGTCGATTGAGTCAAATGTCGAAAGGAAAGGTACTTCAGGTATGTTTTCATTTGCCCTGTCCAAGCCGCTTGATGTGTGAGCCAGTACAAAGCCGGGCATTATAATCCTGTCCTTTGCTTCAATGACAAAGGCATCCCAGGGAATCTCCACTTTCTTTCCAACAGCCTTTATAATCCCATCTTCGATTAAGATTGTACCGTTTTTGATGTCCGCTCCGGATATGGTGATAATACTGCCTGCTTTAACGGCGAGCTTTTTGCGAACCGGGGCGGCAAGTACCCATGTGCTTGTGACAAATGCCATCAAGAACATTGCAACAAAAGCTTTGTAAGACTTATATTTCATAGCTTAGCTCCTCACTGGGCTTTATAAACAGTCTTGCCGTTTAAAAGGACTTGCTCAATACGGGTTGTCACTTTCAGCGGGTCGCCGCTGAGGATTAATATGTCGGCATCCTTTCCCTTTTCAAGAGTTCCGACTTTGTCAGCGACGCCGAGTATTTCAGCGGGGATTATAGTGACGGCTTTCAGAGCTTTATCGTATGGCATACCGTGCCTGACGGCGAAGGCCGCCGCTGTTAACAGGTCGATTGACTGAGCCTGGGCGCCCGATGTCAATGCAACTTTGACACCCGCCTTTGTCAGGATCCCGGCATTGTTCCAGTTTACTTCCCGGCCCTCACGAAATTGGCTTGAACTGCCGGGGTAGTAGTAGAAAGGTCCCAGCACGACAGGCACCTGCTTCTGGGCTATTTCTTCGGCGACTTTGTAGCCTTCTGTGCATTCATCAAGGATAAGCTGGAAATCATATTCTTCAGCCAGTTTTAACGCTGTTCGGATATTAATCGCGCGTCGGACATTCAGGCGGACGGGAATTTTATCATCGAGCACAGAGGCCAGAATTTCCAAATCCGGGTCATCTTTTTTCCCGGATTTGGCATATCCCTGGGCATCAAAGAAACCTTTACGCAACATCCAGATGATAGCCATACGTGTTGTTGGCCGTCGAAAATAAAAGTTTGTGGGCGGCTGCGACCGGGGGGTTCGATTGCCGTATAGAGAATCCAAACTCATGACAGTTGTCAGAGCAACGTCTTTCTTGATTATCATTTCCTGTGGAGTTTTGCCTGTTGGCTTGACAACTACGCCCAATCCGGCAATGACGTTTCGCCAGCCGGGGGATACATATAACGTTGTGGTTCCGGTCTGGACCATCCGTTTGAGTACTTTGCTCTGTGGATTGAGCGCAGTTGAAATCCGAATCGTCGGCGTTATTTCGTCGGACTGCTCGTTCAGGTCACCGCGAACCGGAGGTACAGCACTTGCATCAACAAGGCCCGGCATGACGACTTTGTTGCCGGCATCAATAATAGAGGCGTTTTCGGGTATCTCAATCCCTGTCCCAATATCTGCGATTTTTCCGTCTCTAATAAGTATGACACCATCCATTATGGGATTGTCTGATATGGTCAGAATCCTGCCGGCTTTGATAGCGGTGATGTCTGCCTTGCCAAACGTTGCAGATGCCGGCACAAGCAGCAAAAAAGTCAGTAGAATGATATTAACTCTCATTTTCCCTGCCTTTGATATACGATATTGCCGTTTATAATTACCATTTCAACGGTGGATGTCGGTTGGAGCGGATCTCCATCCAAGATAACGAGGTCGGCATCTTTGCCTTTCTGGATGCTGCCTACGCGGTTGGCAACGCCGAGAATTTCCGCAGCATTGATGGTCAAGCTCTTTAAGGCCGCTTCCGTATCGAGTCCATATTTTGCGGCAATGATGGCTGAGGTCCTTAAATCACTTAAAGGCGTTCTGGGAGCGGTTGAAGAAAATGCAACTTTGATTCCATTATCAGCCATCTTGACCACACGCTTGAGGTCCTTGTCCCTGCTGAAAAGAAGAAGCGGAGAATATATGACAGGAATATTCTGCCCGGCAATTAACTGTGCAATCTCGTCACCCTGCTCGGCTCCAATAAGTACCGCATTGAGGTCATATTCTTCGATCAGTGTCACAGCGGAAGCGATTTCATCAACGGTATATGCACATATATATGCCGGGAAGTTTGCATCTACCACGCGTTTGAGGACTTCCATACGTAAGTTGGGTTTATCTTCCTTGTGTGACTTTGCTTTATTTAGCTCTTCTCTAATCAATGCCATCAGGCCGGGGCGGGATGTTGGTCGGCGGTCGGACATCATGGCCTCATCTCTCAACGAAAACTTAACGCCGGCATTGCGTTTTAATAGCCAGTCATTTGTTTTCTTGCCATACAATTTCACAATGGCTGTTTGACCGGCGATTGGATTTTTATTGCCTGGCGCCAACATGACGGTTGTTACTCCTGAGCGAAGGGCCTTTTTGACATCGTCTGCCAGTGGATTGAAGGCATCAAGGATTTGCATATCCGCCGTGACGGCTGAAACGGTCTCATCGATTTCGCTGTAGATATCCAGTGACAGGCCGATATGACAGTGAGCATCTATCAGGCCCGGTATAACATTCTTGTCTGAGAAGTCCAGCACTTTGGTTTTTGCGGGGATGTTTTGCTTTTTTCTCACAGCCCGGATTTTGCCATTTTTTATAATGATGACGCCGTTTTTGATGACACCATCTGTTGCCGTCCAAATTCTGCCTGCGCGAATGGCAAGATTTTGAGGCGCATTCGAAGCCCGAACCATGTAACACGGCATGCTTAGTAAAATCAGTATATTCAAGAATATTATCTTTTTCACTGCCGGGCTTTCCTCTCAAAAACGACTTTGCCTTCTATCAGAACCATTTCAACCTGAGTGAGTGTGTCCAAAGGATGGCCGCTCATAATGACTACGTCGGCATCTTTGCCTACTTCCAGGCTGCCGATTCGGTCGGCTACTCCGAGTATCTCAGCAGGAGTCAGGGTGATTGCCCGAAGCGCGGCATCTTTGTTCATACCGTTAGCTGCGGCCAGCGCGGCTGCCAATGTTATGAACTTCGAACTTGCGCCGTCTCTTCCCGATACACCCAGTGCTGCTTTGATCCCCTTTTTCGATAAGACTGCGGCATTACTCATATCGTGTTTGCGATACTCTAACCTCGGCATATCGACGAAGGATGTGGAAACTGGACCGACGATGACGGGGACCTTTCGCCGGGCAATCTCGTCAGCTATTAAATAGCCCTCGGTACACTTATCTAAAATCAAAGAAAAACCAAACTCATCAGCCAATCGCAAAGCGTTCAAAATATCAACGACGCGGTGGGCCTCAACCTGGAGTGGAATTTCTTTACGAAGAACCTGAGCAAGGACATCGTTGGCAGGACTGGTTCTGAACCTGGCCGGCCTTTTTGGCTTCTCTTTTTTTTCTGTATCTTTTCCGCTTTCTTTCTTTTCGTATTCCGCTTTTTTCCTGTTGTATTCGGCCAGCTCTCGCTCGTACTTTTCCTTTCCTTGCATGTAAACTTTTGTCGCAATCAAGGCTTCACGAATCGATGAGTAATGTCCCAAGCGAGTCAGCGATGAGAATTCGTTATTTGTTGACATACCTACGGCGGCTTTAACTGCAACATCCGCTTTCAAAAGCATCCTGTCTACATTTTTAGAGCCGTTCAGTTTCAAAACCGCGCTTCTGCCGCCGATTAAACCGCGGCTGCCCGGCGCGACACACACGGCAGTGACACCTTGCGCCAGCACTTCCCGGTATTCTTTAATGAATGGGTCAATCGCATCGAGAATATTTAGCTCAGGCACGATGGTACGGCTTTCATTTAACTCCCTGTCCATCACGAACAGCCGGGATTGAGAATCAATAAGACCGGGCATAACAAACTTGTCATTAGCATCAATGAGTCGAACATCCGCTGGTAAAACCACATTCTGTCCGAGTGCTTCAATCTTCCCATCCTTTATAAGGACTATGCCATTTTCGATGGGATTGTCACTGATGGTAAGGATATGACCGGCGCGAATTGCGATGCCTTGATTGCCAAACGCGCTTGTTAAAATGAATAACAAAAGCAAAGATGAAATGATAACGACACTTCTAAATTTCGTCATCACCTTATTCTCCATAAATTAACAAGAAACCTCATTCTAACACGATTTATCAACTATGTCAACTCGGAATTTCGCATTTAACTTCATGAACAGTACTCCTGGACGGTACGGCCTCTATAATAGCACAATATGCGGTTCGATTTCAACACCTCTGACCGTCAACTCGGCCAACATTCCTGTCAGAAAGGCACAAAAATACGCCAATTCGCTGAAAATCCAACATTTCGACACTTTTTCGACGCACCCTGACCCCTGATGATGTCTACCATGGCAGACGAGATGAGATTCTGACAAAGCGGGCTGAATTAAAAGAGAAAACTGTTCTTGAAAGAAACTATTATAATGGTAAAATCATAGAGATAGGAGCTGAAGTCGCTCTCTAATTCAGAGTCTGATTTGTCTCAATTATGCTGACGACATATAGTCAAGCACATATGAGAACGAAGTGTTGGTCATTTACAGGGATTGCTTGTGTTCTGTGGATTTTGTGTGTTGTTTCGTCTGTCTTGGCTCAACCCGGAGATCCCGAGCAGCAAGCCAAACAGATTTTAGAAATCACCGGGGTCAAAGGTGGTCTCATCGTGCACATCGGCTGCGGCGATGGAAAGCTGACTGCGGCACTACGCGCCAGCGAAAGCTACCTGGTCCACGGACTGGACAGCAACGCACAAGCAGTAAAGGCAGCGAGAGAACACATCCGGAAGCTGGGAATCTACGGGCCGGTGTCGGTCGAGGAGTTTGACGGGAAGCGACTGCCATACGCGGAAAACATGGTGAACCTGGTAGTGGCGGAGGATCTCGGTGGCGTCACGATGGCCGAGGTGATGCGTGTGCTGGCTCCCGGCGGCGTGCTGTATGTGAAGCAGGATGGCCGCTGGAGGAAGACCATCAAGCCACGACCCAAAAATACTGACGAGTGGACGCATTTCCTTCACGATGCAAGCGGAAATGCGGTTGCCCATGATGATGTCGTCGGGCCGCCTCGTTACGTCCAGTGGATCGCGGATCCTCGGCACACTCTCAGTCACGAACACACTCCGAGCATCAACGCTTTGGTCTCGGCTGGTGGACGGATATTCTACATCGCCGACCAGGCTCGGATTGGATCTGTCCGACGGCCTCCCAAATGGCATCTTGTCGCCCGCGATGCATACAACGGAATTCTGCTCTGGAAGCGGCCCTTCAGTCCATGGTTTCCCCATATCGTCAACTGGGGCGCCGCGCCACGTCAACTTCAGCGAAGGCTGGTTGCTGTTGGGAATCGCGTCTATGTAACTCTCGGCCTACACGCCCCGCTAAGTGCCGTGGATGCGGCGACGGGAGAAACTCTCAAGGTCTACGAGAAGACTCGGGGCACGGAGGAAATCGTATGTCACAAGGGGATTCTCCTGCTCACCGTCCGAAGCGTCACCGACGAACGAATGGCCGAATTGGCAAAATGGTCACAACTCGCAGAAAAGAAGCACTCTCCTCTGTATGCGAGAGAGACCGCGCAGCCGCTGCTCAATCGTTTTCGCTCGGTTGAAGCAAAAGCCCAGAAAGCTGTCCTTGCCATCAATGCCGATACGGGCCGTTTACTATGGAAAAAAGAGGGCACGGATGCCGCCGGCCTGAGACCTGTTACCCTCTGCGCCATAGGCGAGCAGGTGTTCTATCAGAAGGGAAAGGACGTCGTCTGCCTGGATCTGAGAACGGGAGGAGAACAGTGGTCGGTATCCTCTGCTCCTCTGCGCGTGGTCTCCGACGATAGCGTCATCTGTGCCAGCGGCCGAACCGTCACCGCCCTATCTGCGGAGACGGGAAAGATACTTTGGAGCCAGCCCGGTTTGCTCACTGACATTCGGGATGCGTTCGTTGTCAAGGGATCGCTATGGCTGGGCGGATTCAAACCATGCGAGGGTAAAAGGGGACCTGTGTGGGGTCCGTATTTTGTTACGCAGCGTGAACTGACCACAGGCAAAAAACTGAGACACATCGAACCCGAGAACCCTGGGCACCATCATCGATGCTGGAGGAACAAGGCCACCGATCGCTATATTCTCGGCGGCAGAAGAGGCGTTGAGTACATTGACCTGCAAACCGGCGATGTCCTGTGGCACAGTTGGGTACGAGGCGTCTGCAAATATGGTGTGATGCCTTGCAACGGCCTGCTCTACGCGCCCCCTCATGCCTGCGGATGCTACATCGCGGCGAAGCTGACGGGGTTTTATGCCTTGGCGTCCGAGACGGATTCGGGATTCTCGGCTGGCAAGGTCAGCGAAGATGGTCTGGAGCGCGGTCCGGCGTATTCCGAAGGAGTCCGCAGAGGGCAATCCGCCATGGCCGATGACGAGTGGCCCACCTACAGGCACGATGCCCAACGCAGCGGCTTTACGCGGAGCTCAGTGCCCGCCGTCCTGCGCCGCAGGTGGCAAACGGATGTCGGTGGGAAGCTCACGAGTCCAACCGTTGCCGGGGGCAAGGTGTTCGTGGCCTCTGTGGATGAGCACAGGGTCTGTGCGATGGATGCCGATTCGGGTAGTTCGACGTGGGACTTCACGGCGGACGCACGCGTCGACTCGCCGCCGACTCTATACGCCAACCGGGCGATCTTCGGGTGCCGCGACGGATACGTATACAGCTTGCGAACGTCGGACGGCACGTTGGCCTGGCGTCTGCGAGCGGCTCACGCTGCACGACGAATAACAGCCAGCGGCCAACTCGAATCCGCATCACCTGTACACGGAAGCGTGTTGGTCCGGGGTGGTGTGGCATATTTTACGGCGGGCAGATCATCATACCTGGATGGCGGGCTTGACTTCTATCGACTTGAAGCCCAGACCGGCAAAACCCTGTCGAGAACTCGCATATACAGCCCCGACCCTGAAACTGGCAAACAGCCCGAACAGTATGGGCCTGCATACATGCCCGGAGCGCTCGGGGAGATCCTCACCAGTGACGACCAATACGTCTACTTGCGCGACATGGTTTTGGACAAGCTCGGCGGCAGGCAGGAGAAAGGGAATCCACACTTGTTTACGCTGACCGGCTTCCTGGATGACTCATGGCCTCACCGCTCCTACTGGATCTTCGGCACACGTTGTTCCATCTCGACCGGTTGCAGCGGGCGCGACAAAAATCTCATCTCCGGCAGGTTGCTTGTCTTTGATAAGCCGATGATCTACGGATACGGACGGGCTAAAATCCATTGGTCAAACCAGCTGCAGGACGGAGCGTACCGGTTGTTTGCCCTCAACTCAGACGATGGGACAGAGCAGTGGACAAAGCCTGTGCCGATCCAGGTCCGGGCGATGGTCCTGGCGGACAAGGTGCTGTTCGTGGCTGGCCCCCCAGCCCACGCAGGCGATGGGTCGGTGGATCGTGACGAGAGCCGGGGAGCGCTGCTAATGGCCGTCTCGGCCTCTGACGGGACCGAGGTGGCGAAGTACCGACTCGATTCGTCGCCCGTCTTTGACGGCATGGCTGCCGCAAATGGCCGACTGTACCTGTCACTGAAAAATGGTCAGGTACTCTGTATGGCAGGACAGTAGCTGCTAATGCTCGTCTCTTGATGGTGGCTTGGCTGTATTACTTGTTTGAACCATCACGTGACCAACAGCCTTGATTTTTTGGGGCAGAAGAAGTAAGCTATGGCGGCTTTTGAAACAACGGATGGAAAAAGCATAGTACCTGTCGTGCTTCAAGCAGGTGAGCGAATAGAAGCAGTAAAAGACCAAGTACTTGGGAGGTAATTATGGATAAGCAACGTATTTTTCTTTTGACATATAGTGCCATCTTTTTTGTCATTATGGCGGAAACAGCGAGTGCCGGCAGTGGAAGAAGTGACCGCGAGCTAGCGCATCACTTGCTCACAAAGGCCGGTACATCGCGAGGACTCTGCTCGCTGCTGGGATGCGAGGGCGGAACGTTGGCGCTCGAACTTGTCCGGGGCAGCCAGTTCCTTCTCTACGTACAGGACCCGCGGCCAGCGACTGTTGCCGCTGCACAAAAAGCGCTTGACGTTGATGGACTTTATGGTACTCGGGTGCTCGTTGAGCGAAAGCCCCTGGATTCCCTTCCCTTTGCGGACAATACCGTTGATGTGGTGCTTGCCCCACTTGGTGTTAAACCCGCAGTACAGGGAACCGGTGTCTCCCATAAATTGAAAGACTTATCGATCAAACAGATCTTACGAGTCCTGCGTCCTGGCGGTAGAGCTATTATTGGTACTGTTACAGGTGCAGAAAAACAATTGACTAAGAAACAACTGTCACAGTGGATACGAAAGCATCGTATAGAGAAGAGAAGTTTCAAGATTGTACAAGACACCTTTGGAACATGGTTGGAAATCACAAAGCCTCAGCCAAAGGGCACAGACTCATGGAGTCATTGGGAGCACGGGCCGGACAACAATCCTGTGTCGAAAGACACCGTCATAAAGGCTCCCTACAGAACCCAGTGGCTGGGTGGGCCTCTCTATTCTGCGATGCCAGCCATCACTACGGCAGCCGGAGGACGTATTTTCACGGCCTTGGGGCATATAGCGCACCATAGACGCGAGGAACCATGGCTTAATATTCTGTTAGCCAGAAACGGTTATAATGGAACCCTCCTGTGGTCACGCAAGCTTCCGGACGGTTACCTCGTGCACCGGTCTGCGTTCATTGCCACCGAAGATTGCTTCTACATGATCGAAAATGATGGGTGCTTGAAACTGGATCCTGAAAGCGGCAGGGAGATGGATAGAATTCATATCCCAGAAATCGAAGGCGAATGGAAATACATCGCCTTACAGGATGGTGTGCTTTATGTTCTTGCCGGCACTGTTAAGGATTCCTCGGAAACGACCATAGTGCGCAGTAAACACAGCCACTGGAGTTGGGGCGAGCTCAGTCCCGGTTACTATCAGGCGAAAGTACCTTGGGGATTCGGCACGACGCTTGCTGCCTATGACATAAAGCAAAAGAAGGTCCTCTGGCGGCACTCAGAAGATAAGCAGATCGATTCCAGGGCCTTAGTGATAGGTGATGGTAAAATCTTCTTTTACTGTCCAGATGAGTACACTGGTTGCATCGATGCTTTGTCCGGACAAGTCAAGTGGCGAAATAACGACCCCAAAGTGATCCGCCTGATCGAAGAGCCAGGCAGGGGCCTAAAATCAACGCCAGGATTCCGAACAACATGTTATTGCTTGTATACGCCTGATGTGATTTTCTTTCAGGCCCAAACTCGAATGAATGTGGTTGCCATCTCATCCAAGGACGGAAAACTTCTATGGACGCGAAAGAAGACAACGAACAATCCCAATATGCTCTATGCAGATGGCAAACTCATAGTGGGTATAGGCCCGGGCGGCAGCACGCTCGTGCTTGAGCCATTGACAGGCGAGACCGTGAAAGACCTTGGCTTTACAAAACGATCTTGTGCACGCCTGACCGCAACTCCGGATTCTTTCTTTTGTCGAGGCTGGCCCGAGGGCTTGACGCGTTACGACAGGAATGCCAAAATTGTATTGTTTAACGGCGCGTTGCGACCCGCCTGCAACGATGGTGTCATCGCGGCAAACGGACTGCTCTATATCGGGCCATGGCTTTGTGACTGTAATCTCTCGTTGATGGGCACCTCCGGACTCTGCTCGGCCGGTGATTTCAGGGTAGAGGTCCAAGACCCGGTATCACAACGGCTTGAGGTGTGTGAAGGAAGCAATTCTGTGGCTGCGTTTCCTGAGATTATCGAGGAAGATTGGCCCACATACCGAGGAAGCAACAACCGAAGTGCCTGTTCAACCGCGAGTATCCCGGCCGATCCGAAATCGCTTTGGACATACCGTGCATCGGCTTCTTACAGGCCGAGTGCTCCTACGTCTGCAGGAGAACTGGTTTTCCTGTGCGGCGACGATGGAAAGGTTCGTGCCATTGATGGCGATACGGGCAATTTGAAGTGGTCTTTTGCTACTGCAGGACCGATTGCACAGCCGCCGACCGTGTGGAAAGGACGGGCCTATGTGGGATCAAGCGATGGCGCAGTGTACTGTCTTGAGGCGGCCACAGGGCGGCTCCTCTGGCGCTTCAGAGTGGCACCCGTGGAAAGGCGGATAATGGTTTATGACAGGCTTTGCTCAACGTGGCCGATTACGAGCGGTGTGTTGGTCCAGGAAGGCGTTGCCTATGCGGCAGCAGGCATCATTGACTATGATGGTACTTACGTGTATGCGCTGGACGCCGAATCTGGAAAACCGAAATGGGATAATACAACATCAGGGCACTTGGACAAGATGCTGAGAAAAGGAGTATCAGCCCAGGGAATTCTTACGATCGCAGGCAATCATCTTTGGATGCCAGGTGGAAATATCATCTCCCCTGCCTGTTACAGCTTGAAGGATGGCAAATGTCTGTCAATATCCGTCGGCAATGGTTCACCGCGGACTAATCGTGGCGAGGAGATAGGAGTTCTTGGGGAAGATCACCTAATCTTTGGCGGACGCCTCCGGTATTCAGGGCTTCGTAACTACGTGAATCCTGCGGCGTTCACTATTGCAAAGATCGGCAGTGGTGGAATCGGCAAGGCCATACACATTGGATTTGGGAAAATTCCATCGGCATGGTCAACCGACAGGTTTGTCATGGCCAATGGTCCGCTGAGTGTGCCCACGTGCATAGACAGTGGTGTACTCGTTGAGCACGCCGAGAAAGCCAGCCCGATGAACCTTCGCCAACAGTACAGGTATGCAAACACGCTCAAGAAGAGCTGGACTGCACAGGAACTTAAGGACAGTGACACGGTTGCGTTTGTAATTGCGAAAAACGCCATTCTCACAGAGCTTCGAGAGCAGCGGCCCCGTTCACTGTCTTCAAACTGGATTTTGGCTGGACTCGATCCTGATACTGGTAGGGTCATGTGGAGGAAGCGGCTGCCATCAGCAGTACTTCCCGGAGGCCTTCTTGTTGACCGCCATGGCCGGATCATAGTTGTGCATGAGGATGGCAGTGTGAGCTGTTTTGGGTAAGGCCGTCCGGACTCGATACTCCGGCAGCGACGTCTTTGCTGGACTCGATACTCGTAGAATCGAGGATCGGGAATTAAACTGTTTTTACCTACGACATCGTAAAATGAGTGGCCGATTTTTTGGAAGGAGGTGCTGTATGTTTCATCGAACCACCGTTGACTACAATTCCATCGATTTTTCCGAAATCTCCCCAGTCCCACTTGCTGCGGTTCATTCCAATTGGGTATAGAAAAACAATAAAAGCTCAAACATATTTGAACTGACATTTCCCTATTTAACCGGTTACAGAACATAATTTTCTCCGTACAACCTCCCACAGCAAAAAGTTGAAGTAGGCGTAGAGGCGATGGTGGTGAAATTGGGTTTGACTGGGTTTGTTTTCCCCGCGTCTGCAAAGTGGTACATTTTCATAATCCTTTGTTAAAACAAAACTTATGTTCATTTGAGCATCCAGCAAATTGGCTTTGTTTTGGCTTTGTTTTTTCATAGCCCTTATCCGCATTTTTCTTCATAATCCTTTGTAACTACACACTTTGCATCAATTTTACCCTCTGGCAAATTGGGTTTGTATTGGGTTTGTTTTGGCTTTGATTGGCTTTGAATTGGGTTTGTTTTCACCAAGTGTCCAATTGGATTTATTTTCATAATGCTTTGTTATAAAAGAAGTTACATTCACTTGACTTTTTTGGAAATTGGCTTTGTTTTGCATAAAAAAGCTGATTTGTAGAGGACTCTCTACAGTTGTAAAGGTGCCTTATAGGCACGTAAATAATAGGCACGTAAATAACTGCTGCCTTATAGGCAGGTAAATAACTGGATACTCGATACTTGTGAATGGTTAAATGGCTCATGGTTCACGGTTTAAGGTTAACGGTTTCCGAATATTGGCCTGTTTTCGGCCGGGGGCAAAAAAGACGCGCCTCTATAATTGGGCGAACATGCGCGTTTGAGTCGAAAATACAAGCCGTTTCTCGTCGCTCGTTGCTCGTAACTCGTTTATATGAAAGGAGATAAAAAATTTTTAGATTTTTGGGTTTTTGCTGGTAGGTAGCTGCGTTTTTGATTGAAAATTTGACGCAGATTATGGGGTTTTTGGATGCAGCTTTTGAAGTGTGCGGGTTGTGCTGGGGTGGCGACAGGAAGTGTATTAGTATATGCGTATATACTAATGTACTACACTAAGAATCGAGGGTTTGAGAATCATGGTTTTTTAGCGGGGGGTTTAGGGGAGGTGGTTATTTGAAAGTGGAGGGTGAGGGGGTTAGCTTGTAGGGATTAGGCAGTCTGGGTAAGAAAAAGCGATAAAAAACGATTGAAAACGTTTGAAAATATTCGAAAATATTCGACACTTTTAGACGCAGATTTGGTGATGGTGAATGGTTAATTGGTGATTGGTAATTGGTGAGTTCGTCTAAAGCCGGGTTCCGTCGAAGCCGGACCCCATTTGTGAAGCTGGCCAAAAACATATTTTTAGATTGGGATTAACGCAGATTTTTTGGGCTGAACAAATTTTAGAATTTGGCCATACTTTGAAGACAAGGGGAAAACCTGACCCTGCCGACTGGGTCGTAAACATTGCAGTGTAATAGTTTTTATTCTATACTACTGCCATGCCGATGAAGAAGAGAAAACAAAGGCGGGCAGTGGTTAGGGAAACGTCCGAACAGATAGCAAACGGGATTCGGATCGAATTGCGTAGTATCATTCGCCAATGGGATAGTCTACGTAGACCATTCAACAGCTTTCGGACATTAGCGCATCGGCCAGAAGGTGAGCCACGTTATTATGTTCTTTTTGATAATAATCCACGTAGAAGGATACGCGGTCTAAAGGCCAAAATTAAAGAGATAAAGTTGCCTGACGAAAGAATTCATGACGAAATTTTGCACCTTGCCCAGAGTGTTTGGCATTTGAAAGACCGGCTGAATCAATTAGCAAAGGCAAAAAAGAAAGAAGTTGGAATCGAAGCATTAGTCAACCAGAGTGTTCATCTTCAGGTTTGCTCTGATCTGGCCAATGAGAAAAAGCATGGCAGAACGGAAAATCGGTCTGGGGTCTCACCGAAGTTAAGTTTGGTAAAGTTCAATACCAGTATGAATGGCACATTAGAGTTTTTCTACGATGGGGTTAGCAAAGAAAAGGAACTACTGGTCACTAATCCAGTTCCTATTCCTTATACTGTTGATATATTGATAAATGACGGAAAAGAATCACTGGGAGATGCTGTAGAATACATTTGCAAAGCTTTTGACTGCTGGCTACCAACCATCCGTCAACTGGATATTGTTAAAAAGGATGATTCTGAAAGAAAACTTGTCGAATTGTTATATCCTTCACAAAAAGAGACAAGCGATTGAAATCGCAAATCATATGCAAGTTGGTTGAAATTGAGTCCGTGTCAATCTGTGAAATCCGTGGTTTCTTACCCTTCTTCGATGATTTTTATTTCTTCTTTGGTTAGGCCGTAGAGGTCGTAGGTGAGGTTGTCGATTTGTTTGTCAGTGGTGTTGATTTGTCGTTGGATACTGGTTTTTTCGGCTGGGACTTTTTCAACAGCCCCGCTGTCCCTATTTTCCCATTAGGTGTCTCACCCACGGGGCCAGTGTTACTTTCACAACTTTCACACACTTCCAAACACAAGGCAACAAAACACAAAGCAACAAGATGAGGTTAATAACGGATAGTACAACAATGAAAAACATTGATGCCTTTGCCGAGGAAGGTAATAGAGAGAGATCTATTGAGCAGATGTCAAGTTTGACTGCAAGGTTGTTAAGGTAATCTTGGTGTTTGGCACATATGCCCAGTGCGTATAGCATGCCTATGAAAATAGCAACACCGGCTATGGTAGAAATGACCAAGAAAAGTCCCTGACGGAGTGGCGGGACAGAAGCTTTATGATTGGTCCCAAATGCAAATCCCCAGCAAGCCCCGACGATGCCGAAATATACCGAAATCGCGGCTATGAACACAATAAAGTATGTGTTATGCACTGCGATGATGCTTTCGAATGCCAGTCTGTCGTTTTCGCCTGTCGACTGGCCCGAATCGAGGATCCCCGGTTCCCGGGGAATGCCCTTGCTAGCATTTGGCTGGTGCTTGGCTTCTACCACTGTCGGTAAAGATGAGGTGCATAATGAGAACGCTATAACGAGACAGAATATAAAGATACATATTGTAGCTTTCAACTAGGCGTCCTTTTGGTTGATATAGCCTTAGCTAAATTAGTTACAGAAACAAAGCTCTTAGTGTTTGTTTAAATGCTAGGATATCTATTCGGGTCTGTCCACTAAAATCACGGGCACGCAGCCCATTAATTCTGCACTCCTCATAATTTCCGACAAAAAACATCAAAACAGGGATTTGATAAAATTTAACATAATTCACAAATTCATTTTCGATGTGCAACATTTCTTGAGGGCAACATACGGTTACACAAGACTGTAAATGACCATAGTCTTGCATGTGTTTTTCGATGGACTTCTGCACGTCCTCAAAATTCGTATTGAAGTGGTAAGAGAAATGCATATCATCAAGATTTTTTACTAAATCTTTCGTGGGATCTGACTTGCACTCCTCCAAAGAGAAATCGCACTCGTTCTGCATTCTATAAACGCAAAGGGGATGCTTGATACAAAAAGGAAGCAAAACGATTGGCGAAGTATTTCTAAAGCTATTCGCTGTCCCGTTCGCTATATAAGTACCATAAGGGTTACTATCGTTATATCTCTTTACCGTGATGCGTTTCCCTAGGGTAGCTGCGAAATCTTCAAGAAGTGCTTCGGTCTTCATCTTTCTCTTATTTAGTGCCTTTAGAACCGGTTCTAATTAAAGTTCAGTGAACTTCAATATTTAATTGTCAAAAACTGATACAAACCTACTTACAGCGTCCAGTAATAACATAAAATAGACAACGACACACCCAAAATCTGCCTGTTTCTTAATCCTTCCGGGTCTAACTGAATATCCGAGTTCTTTTCCTTTCGGCTATTCGACTAATTTCTGCGACATATTAAGCCTTATTTATTACGGACAACGCTTTATCTACGATAGATTAAACTTGATATATGGCATATCACACTTACTTTGTCATAGCTAAAGCCTACTTTTCACGTTTTCTCCAACGTCGAACGCTAAAGCTCAGCGGCGCGGCTGGCCATGTTGGCTACTTTGGTAGTATGAGTTGACTCCTCTGTGAACGGGCAGGATTTTCAACAGACTTGGCACGCTTGGCTAAGTATGACAAATATATTGGGACGCCAATATCTACCCTGGAGAACTCTATTCACATGAATACGCCGGCTTAATTTGCCAAAGACTGATTATACAGGATTCGGCGGACGTGTCAACACGTGTACCGCATCGAAATCGGCGCAACCTCCAATTTGCGCTTGTTGAGAATCCGCTAAAGAAGTAGAATAATGTACCGTTGTGCGTTCCAGGGACTACGGGCGCAAGAGACGGAATGTTTCTACTCAAAACGGACTCATTCGGAGGCAACACATGGGAAAGCTAAACAGACATATCCAAACAGGGCCCACATGGTTAGCACGCATATTTACAATATTGGCAGTCTACTTCTTAACTGCAGGCAATACATTTCACGTCGAATGTGTGGCGGGGGAACTGCCAGGGTGGGTCGAGAAGATTCGCAAGGACCATCCGAGACTTTTTTTCAATTCGCAGACATGGCCGGCTGTACGTCAGCGTGCTCTCGGACCGGAACAGCAGTGGTACCTTTATATAAAGGGGCGTGTGGACCGGCTCATCAGGAGTACGAGCGGCAAGGATGTGCTCGAGGCAAGGGAATACGGCCAAGAGGCAGCATGGTCGGCGTTTGTGTATCGGATGATCGAGGAGCCGCAGTATCTCGAACTTTCGAAGAAATGTCTGGACGCGTCTCTGCGGTTCTATGATGAGTGCTTTAGTCAGAAAAAGAGCGTGAACTGGTACTCGACTTCGCGGGTTCACGCTACGTTGGCCTGGGACTGGCTCTATGAGGCTTTGTCGGAGACGGAGAGGCAGGATTACATGTCGAGGCTGGTGAGGGCCGTTGACAGGGTGCTCAAGGCCAGGCCGACTATCTATAGAGAGAACATGAGCGGGTACAGTAGCGGGTTCTACGGTGTGAAGAACTGCCAGTGGTTCATAGGATGCACGGCTTTCGGGACCGGGATAGAGCAAGACAAAGTAAACGAGTGGCTTCTGTGGGGACGGAATGAGAACATAAAGCTACTGGAACATAGACGCAAGGCTTGCGGGGATGATGGTGGCGGGGCATCACCAACACTTGGATATGTTTTAGGGGCATACCCATGGTCGGAGCAGAACTTCTTCTACACCTGGCTCTCGGCTACGGGGGAGAATATTGCACCTGACTGGCCGCACAGTGCTTGGCTGGCTAATTACGTGATATGGAACTGGATAGAGGCCGATGGCGGACCGTTGGAGTTCGGATACGGTGACCGGCCCCACACGAAGAACGCAATGCCAACGAACCAATTGTATACGCACATGGCGAACATTCGGCATCTCTACGGTAAGCAGCGGCCGAAAGAGGCGGCCCTGGCCAAACATGTGCAAGACTTGTTGCCTCAGAAACGATACAGCAGTAGTTGGTTTATTTATCCTTTTCTGCTGACGAATCTTGATGATTCACCGGAGGCCTTCGAGCCGCAAGGACTGCCGAAGGCAAGGCACTTCGAGAACATGGGGCAAATCATCATGCGGAGCGGAACGGGTCATAATGATACGTACTGCATGTTCTCGTGCGGCGGGATACTGGAGCAGCACAGACACTATGATGCGCTGAATTTCGTGATTTATAACAAGGGCTTTCTGGCCCTGGACTCAGGGACACGTTACAAGGAGTTTGATAACGGCGAACATCTTGCAAACTACTATGCACAGACGGTGGCCCACAATTGCGTCGTTATCCACCAGGCGGGCGAGCCACCGGCGCGATATTGGGGAGGCACGGTTGTCGGCAATCACGGTGGACAGCATAAACAGCTCGGTTCGGTGGTCAAGGCCTTTGAGACAAACGACGACTATGTTTATGTTGCAGGAGACGCGACGGCGTGTTATCAGCACGGTGTAGTCAAAAAGGCCGGACAACCGTATTTGGGGGAGAAATGCACGCTGGTGACGCGGCAGATTGTGTTTCTGATTCCGAATCATTTCGTAGTTTTCGATCGAGTACTGTTAATAGACGCGAACTACCGGAAGGATTGGCTCCTGCATACGGCTCACAAGCCGAAGATCAGTGGCAAGATGACCACGGCCGAGCACAACAAAGGCAGATTGTTGTGCAAAACGATTTTGCCGAAGGATGCTGTTTTGCAGGCGGTCGGAGGACCGGGCAAGGAGTTCTGGGCGGCGGGGAAGAACTGGGACATCGTACGGGATGGGTTGACGGAGGAAAACCTCGCTCTGATGGGTCAGTGGCGAGTTGAGGTCACACCGGGGCGAGTGAGGAAGAAAGACGTGTTCCTTCATGTGATACAGGTTGGAGGGCAAGGTCTTGAGAAGATGGACAAGACCGAACTGATTGAGGAAGGTGACGCTTGTGGTGTGAGGGTAGTAACGCCTCGGCAGGTATGGGATGTCATATTCAATAGCACGGGAGCATTGGGCGGTTACATCAGGAGAATAGGTGAGGGACGGAGGATCGATAGGGACTTGGCGTCGAGCATCCAAAAGCAAGTGGGAATAGCATCAAGAATATATGGGGCTATGACTTACGAGCAGGCCAAGGCAAGGATACCCAAGAGAGAGTTGCCCGATTTCTGGGTTGGAGGAATGGAGAAACATGATAGACAACTGGCAAAAGTCAAGAACGGCAAAGTGGAGGTAATTGCGACAACACCAGGGGGCCGGCGGATACAGTTGGTGAGTTTTGGAGATCGCGAGCAAACCACCCGGAAGGCGAATTTCAACTCGGCTGTGGGAGGTCGACAGAAGTCGGCATACATTGATAAGGAGGCCAGGCAAAAACCTGTGATATTATTTGTAGGCCCTGTCCACGGGCACGAAGTAGAGGGACTTACAGGATTGGTGAATCTCATCACTATTATGGATACCGGCAAGGATCTGCAAGGAAAGGAACAAACGGAACTGCAAGAATTGGGTCGAAGATGTCGGCTGTTGATTATACCTGCTGGTAATCCAGACGGTATTGCAAGGCTGGAACCACAGTCGCTACATGGGATGGGCATCGAGGATTTGCGGTTCTGGGGACAGGGAACATGGAGCGACGATACGTTTTGTGGATGGCCGGAGAGCAAAAGGCAACATCCAATGGTGGGGGACAACGTGGGATTTTTGGGATGTTATTTCAATGATGCCGGCATTAATCCGATGCACGACGAGTTCTTCTCGCCGATGGGGCCCGAGGCACCGGCTATTCTGAAGGTAGCCAAAGAAGAAGGTCCGGACCTGGCAGTATCACTCCACAGTCACGAGAGCAAGCCGGCTCTATTGCGACCGGCGTATGTGACCACAGAGAAGCAGGAGGACATTCGTCAATTGGCTGTAGCGTACTACGCAATACTCCAAGAGCGAGGAATACCTCACGGAGACCTATTTGACCCAAGAGCTGAAGGCGGAACGTATCCATCACCGTTCAATCTGACCAGTGCCATATACCATGTGAGCGGGGCGAGCAGCTTCACGTTTGAGTGTCCACATGGATTGAGCACCGATAGGGCATGTAAGGTGGAATTCGAGGAGATTCTTGATATTCAGCTTGCACTTTATGAGGCAATGATGCAACACGCGCTTGCTAAGAAGGGATAGGCAAGCCACTGTGGACGACCACTGCTCAAAGGAACGCGCCTGTTGGGCGTAGCTTGGAGGAACGGCTTGATTATAGATCCTTGGCGATACTCTTCTTCTTTCGATTGAGGAGTGCGGCAATACCTTGCTATGTTGAGAACTTCGACTGACGACTCTTTACCAAATAGTTCAATTCTGGGTTTTGTAAGTATTTGTGGTTAAATGATTAATGATTGTCAAATAAAGACTTATGATGCTGACCGAAGCGCAACCGAAGCGTGACAGTAGCCCAAAAGTGCATGTCTGTTGCAAATTCTGTTGCAAATCGACGGCTCGGATTAATCCAAAGTAGTTTTAACAGCAATGGGGGTGTTGGCTACGCTGTAATTAAGACATAACAGGAAGCGAGAGGCGGAGAGGGCGGGATTCGAACCCGCCCTTTTTGTTAAATCCTATAAAACCACAGTTTAGAACGCAAGCCTTTTTTCTGTAACGGACTATGTACTACGATACGTTACTATTCGCATACGATTCCTACACTATTCGTAACTCGAAAAATAGGACAGTAGTAGGACGGTGGGGAAAAGGCGAGAAAGTATGTGGGCATGAGCGCATAGACATGGACACTCCCCGTGAGTGTCCTCTGGAAGGCATCCTATCGAATCATCAAAAATAAAGGGATTGGGGGTGTATGGTGGACTATATTCTATCATACCTTTTGGACGTTCATGAGAAATGCACTCATGTAGCCACATGGTTAAATGGTAGGCTTGAAATTACATTTGTTATGCCTGCTTTGAATAAAAGGGGTAGAGATGCTCGAGAGGCTTAGAGTAGCGTTGAAACAACTGGTTTATGAAGCTGGGCCGACGGGGTTTAGTTTAGCCAGGGCTTTAGCAAAAGCAGAATTACCTGTGAGTGTGGTGGCATCGTCCATGACGCCTAACCGAATAGCGGGAATTCAGATGCGGTACGGTTCTGGTTTACTTAACCGACATCTTCGTAAATCCTATACCTGTAACTGTCCCAAAGTGTGTGGTTGATGATTTTAGCCACAAGTTATTGTGGTTTAATCGGCCCCAAAAGCCCAGCAAGTTGTGTCTGGAAAATTTTCCCACAATCCGTGGGACAGTTATTATACCTAAAAAACTTGACTTGCCACAGGTAAATTACTATCTTCGAGGTAAATGAAGCACATCCAATTGAGGCTAAATCAAGACGGTTAAATGTGGCTCTTGGGAAATTAGATACAAAATAAACAGGAAATACAGAATGTGTACAGAAGAGGACCATAAACGGCCTGCCCTACATGGCTGGCCTAGTTGGGAAGAATTCAACTGGGGTTTGGTATTAGGAATCTTATTGTATTTGCTTGTTTGGGCGGGCATTATTTGGCTTGTGTGTAAATTGTTTTGAAATGAATCAAATAGAATTCTTGAGACGTAGGTAATTCTACTGGCACAGAATAGCCAGAATCGCGAAGGTTTCTTGGGTAGGTCATTGATTTTAAATTGGCTCAAAATTAGGGTGGAGCAAACCAAATGTTAAAAACATATGCGGCATATTTTTCCTTCCTTCGATCAATTATTGATATAGCAATTATCAATTGCGTTTGGATCACTGTTTACTATCTTCGTTTTTATTCCGGTGTTTTAAGTGTCACAAAAGGGATACCAGAACTTAAAGGTCATCTGATATTGATGGTGCCGATTGTATGTATTTGCTACTTGGGCTGCCTGTGGTCGGGGCTTTACAAACCTAAGCGTATTCAGAGTATCTTTAAGCAGTTTACTGATTTGTTGAAAGCTACCTTACTAAGTGGTTTGCTTGTACTGGCATTCTTTTATTACGTTAAGGACGAGCCTTATTCCAGAAAGCTTTTAATGCTTTTTGTAGCAATGCTGTTTCTGGGATTATCTTTTTCGCATCTATTGACAATGGTTATTTTGAGGTTTTTGCGCGAAAAAGGGTATAATCTGCGACATTACGCCGTCATAGGCACAGGGAAGAAAGGGCAACAACTGGTCCAGGATATTAAGCGTATGGGATGGTCAGGGCTGAAATGTGCTTTCTTTGTAGACAATGATCTCAATCGTATCGGAACTAAGTTGCTTGGCAGCCCCGTATACGGCCCTATTGAAAAAACTCCTGAATTAGCAAAGAATAATGAAATAGACGAGGTTTATCTTGCTCTATGCGGGGATGAAGCACAACAGGTCTATCCGGTTCTTGAATCACTCCAATACGCCGGTGTAACTATACGTATTATTCCTGATTGGGGTAATCTTATATCAATAAGCGAACCAGTAGTGGTGCCCATTGGCTCACAACTTCTATTTTCGGCTGCAAGTTCGCCATTAAGCGGCTACAACATCATTCTGAAGCGAATCTTTGATCTTGTGGTGGCACTTATACTCCTTATTATAGTTTCGATTCCGATGTTGATAGTAGCTCTACTGATCAAACTTAGCAGTAAAGGTCCGGTTTTTTACAAACAGACCCGCGTGGGAATGAACCAAAAGGAATTTAAAATACTGAAGTTTCGAACAATGAAAAGTAGTGTAGAAAAAGAAAGCGGCCCACAATGGACCAAGAACAACGATTCCAGGCGTACACTATTCGGAGCATGGCTACGACGCACAAGTCTTGATGAACTTCCCCAGCTTATAAATGTGGTAAAAGGCCAAATGAGTCTGGTTGGCCCCAGGCCCGAGCGTCCCGTCTTTGCAAAACAGTTCTCTAAAGAATATAAGAAATACATGCTCAGGCACAAGGTTAAGACGGGTATAACAGGATGGGCGCAAATAAATGGTTTTCGCGGCGCTACCTCCCTTAGGAAAAGGTTGTTGTATGACTTGTATTACACGAGAAACTGGTCTTTCGGGCTGGACATGTGGATTTTGTTGCAGACCCCATGGCATATTATAAAAGGGGAAAATGCGTATTAAACCTGCTTTAATACCGTCCTTTTTAAAGCAAGACCTTATTTACATCTCAATCTTGCTGACAATTGCATTGGTTATCGGCATATATCTAATTACCACAACAGTCGTTATCGCAAAAGATGGTGTGACGTTTATAGAGTATGCCAAAAATCTTGATATCGCCCCCACTAAAACAGTGATAAACGAAGACCAGCACCCGGGTTATCCGGCAATGATTTTAGCCGTACATAAAATAATAGGATTCCTGAACGAAAATAATTCTGTATTTAGCTGGATTTATTCAGCCCAGAGCGTGGCACTGATGTTTAGATTGCTTGCTATAGTAGTACTGTATTTTACAGGCAGACATTTAGTTGGACCAAGATTTACTTTCTGGGCCATATTAATTCTTATCTTTCTTCCGAAGCCAGCCAGCTACGGAAGTGATGCCCTTAGTGATTGGCCACATCTTTTCTTCTTAGCATTTGCAATGTTGCTGTTGATACAAGCAGCAATACACAATAGATGGTGGTTATTCGGTTTTGCGGGAATATCTGCCGGCCTTGGGTATCTTGTCAGGCCTGAGTGTGCTCAGGCAGTTGTGTATGGCTGTTTGTGGTTGGTTTTGCAGTTGTTTTTTGCAAAGAGGAATCTGGCTAAAGCTAAAACACTGTTTGCCCTGGCCTTGCTGGTGACAGGTTTTTTACTTGCGGCCGGGCCATATATGAAGTTGAAAGGTGCTGTTTTCCCCAAAAAAAAGGTGGGCCAATTTGCAGCAAGTACTGAAATGTACAGAAGTGACAAATCACCATTGCCAACCACTTCAGATACCACGTATAAAGCAGAGGGTATACCATCAGAAATTGCAACAGCCATTGGAAAACTATTTGCAAATATTGGCGAAACGTTAATGTGGTTTTTTGTGCCAGCTTGGTTAATTGGACTATTTATGTCTTTCAGACGAATAAGCCGTTATAAACCGGAACAGTTTTTAATAACTCTTCTTATCGCTTTGAACGTTTCCCTAATGCTATGGCTGTTTTGTAAAACCGACTACATGAGCGGAAGACACACACTGCCATTAGTGGTGTTTACAATTTTTTACATTCCGGTAGGCTTACATACATCGGCTTCCTGGCTTCAGCAGAGATTGTCTAAACAAAGCCAACAGGCAGATGTGAAGAAAGAAAATGCTCATTTTGGGTTTGTCGTTTTAGTCTCTATCGGAATTGCAATATGTACCCCCAAATTACTCCGCCCCCTTCACCATGACAAAATAATTTTCCGCAGAGCAACTCAATGGCTCTCAGAAAATACTCTCGAGAGTGACCTTGTAGCAACACCGGATTTAAGAATCACTTTTTATTCGGAGCGTGAAGGTAATGATTATAAACATCATACATTTTCAGAAAATGTTCAATACGTAGTAAGAGTGTACAAGAAAAAACCTCTGTCAGGCAATGATAATCTGCCCCGACAGGCTAATATCCTATATACTGATGAATCAGATGATAAGTACAGGATTGATATATATAAGTCAGTCAACTAAGCTTTCGTGCTACGTTTTGAATATACTTTTGCATCGTCTGCTGGTAAATAGAACGGTCAAATCTAAGTGCGTTGTTACGACATTTTTCGGCCACAAATTGTTGGCTTATTTTTTCGAAAAATAGAACTGCCCGGCGCAGAGATTCAGGAGTTTGTTCATAAAAAAATATTCCAGTAGCATTATCTTTTTGGGGTTCCGCTTGGTCTAAACCTTTAACTGTTTCCAACGCCCCCCCCTTGCCAAAAGCTATCACAGGCTTTCCACAGGCTTGTGCCTCCAGCGGCACGATACCAAGGTCTTCCTCACTTGGGAACAATAAAGCTTTGCATTTTTTCATATATCCAGCTACTTCTTCATCACTGGCAGTTTCGACAAAAGAAACATTCGCTGCTGCCATACTTTCTAGACTATTCAGTTCATTGCCGTTTCCTACAATTAAGAGTTCTTGGTCTATAGTGCCAAAAGCATCAACAGCTATGTCTATTCTTTTGTAAGGTACCAATGCAGAAACAATGAGGTAATAGTCATCGTTGTCATCGGCGATGGTAAATCGATCGCAGTCAACCGGCGGGTAAATCACCACAGAATCCCTGTTATAGGCTTGCCTTATTCGATTTTGAACATTTTTGCTGTTAGCTATGAAATGCGTTACCCCAGATGTAGCCTTTCTATCCCAGTTCTTGAGGTAGTTCAATACGCATTCTGCCAGTAACCTTTTTGGCTGCCTTATTGTGTTTAAGTATACAGCTCGCATTTGCCAGGCGTATCGCATCGGCGTGTGGCAATAGCATATATGTGGCACACCTTCGGGCACCTTAACATCTTTTGCAACACAATGGCTAAAACTTAGAATACAGTCATATCCACTCAAATCGAATCTTTGGATCGCGTTAGGAAAAAGCGGCAGGTAACGCCGAAACTTTTGTATATTACCTGGCAGTTGCTGGATATATGAGGTATAAATTTTGTGGGATTCTATCGTCTCTGATACAGAGCCCGGGAAGTGCACTAACGTGAAAATATCAGCATATTGATAAAGCTCACATGCTGCTTCAAGACAACGTTCTCCGCCCCGCATACCAGTCAGCCAGTCGCAGATAATAGCTATTTTCACTTGTTGGCAACCTCTTTGAGAACTTCTAATAGCTGCTGTGCAGACTTTTCCCAGCTAAACATAGTGACTCGTTTTGATGCTTCCCCTATCAAAAACCTCTTCAGCTGTTCATCAGTTGCAACTTTGTATATACCGTTGGCAATACTATCAACATCATATGGATTAACATGATATGCTGCGTCGCCACACACTTCTAGCAAAGATGGTGTATTCGAAGTTACTACCGGGCACCCACATGCCATAGCTTCTAAAGGAGGCAGACCAAAACCTTCATACAAGGAGGGAAGAACCAAGAAATCAGCATGCAACACATATTGTTTCAATACATTATCATCCACATAACCGGTGAAATAGACCCTTTCCCTCAACCTATCCGCTTTAGCAATAACCGATTTATCGCCCGATATAAATCCCTCTTTGTTCCCAACTACTACCATGTCATGTGGAATATTATTCTTTATTCGCACAAAAGCATCGAGAAGCCGTCCAAGGTTTTTATGAGGTTTGACATTCCCTACAGAAACAAAAAAGGGCTTTGAATGAGGAGAGGCTTTTTTTTGAAGGCCAAACCACGATTTGTCCACTCCATTATAAATAATATGGATTTTTTCTGCATTCCTTTTGGCCGTAAATTTTAACAATTCATCTCTGGTGAACTTTGAAACACACAGAATAACATCAGCTTTATACATCACAGCTGCAAACATAATTTTGGCATAAAGTTTCTTATGTATTCCTTTAATAAACTGAGGCAGGGCAAGATGGCAAACATCATGAACTGTTACTACCAGTTTACCTCTATAAAATAACGGGATGTTGTAATGTGGTGACCAAAAAACATCACAGTCGTTAATTTTTGAGGCCAATTGAAATTGTTCTTTTATTGAATAGATAGGGGCAGTAACATTTATAACCTGCAGTTGCTTAGACCAGTTATATCGGCTTAACTGATCGCGATCTCCAAGGATAGTCACTCTAAAACATCTTTTCTCCAGCAAACAAGGTAGCATATTTTGCAAATATGTACCAACACCAGATGAATTAATCATTCTTGCATCGATATATAAATTTTTTTTCATGGTATATTATGGCCGCGGTTATCAAGGCGGAATTAGTGAACTATTCAAATGTTTTTGATATAGCGTAAGATTCTTTGTTGTAATTAACAAATCCTCTAACCCTGCCCTTGAATGTTGCTTTATATCGTGCGAACAGTGATAAATCCAGTTTTATAAGGGAAAACAGCATGCCTGCGATCGGTCTTATAAGAACCAAATGAAAACAGGTAGGTAATAAAATCCAGTGTTGTTTAAAAAACAGGTGTTTTTTGAAATACGCTCCAAGCCCTACAGAATAACTATAGTACTTGCTAGCTGGCGCATTATCAGACCTGTCATCAAGATGGTATATCTTAAGGTCAGCGCAATAATACCCTTTAAGGCCCAATGTCAAAAGACGGAAAAGATAATCACTTTCCTCGGCAGAGCCGAAGGAGCCGCCTATACCAAACTGCTCATCAAAACAAATCAAATCATTTTTAACTTTTATAAATAAACTAGAGGAATTTCCTGTTCTTAGTATATTCTTTTTCGTAATTACACATGAGCTGGACAGAAACCAGCTGACTTTTTTTCGTGTTTGAGTGTCCACCTGTACTCCCGTCAAGATATCGAACTCTGGGTTCTTTACGAAAAACAGGTTGACTTTAGAAAGTAAATCTGGCGGATATACGCAATCATCATCCGGGAAGGCAACAACATCTCCTGAAACATGTTTTAACCCTATATTGCGTGCATAAGACAAATTGTGTTCATCCGCTTTCAAATATTTTATTTCAAACCAGGAATAATCATCACATATCTTTTCAGTCCTATCATCATGGTTTTGATCTACGATAATCAATTCAAAGTTCTTATAGTCTTGATTCTTAAGACTTTCAAAAAAATCAAGAAGAATTTTATCCCGACCGTATGTTGCCGTTATAAGAGAGAATTTCATAAATTTTCCAACACCCTTTCATACTGCGGTATTATCTTTTCAAATGCGAACTGACTCGCGGCCTCTGGTCCATTTAGAGAGAACTTTCGGGCTAAATCTGCATCTGAAAGAACTTGACCAATGCTTGATGCTAAGCTTTCTTGATTATTTACAGGCGTCAGCAGACCGTATTTGCCATTTGCCAGAATCTCAGACGGCCCATACGGGCAGTCAGTTGAAACTACAGGGGTGCCTAAGCTCAAAGCTTCGGCAATAACTAAAGCAAACCCCTCAAATCTGGATGAAAGACAAAAAACAGAAGCCTTTTTGATTAGAGGGTAAGGATTATCTATAAAGCCAAGTAGGTGCGCTGTTTTTTCAAGACCTAAACGTTGAGTCAATTCTTCTAAACGTGACCTCTCCGGCCCCTCTCCCAAAATAATTAGATGTTGTTTAAGGCATTTTTCAATTAGTAGAGCATGTGCTCTAATGAGAATATCGAACCCTTTTTGTTTTGATAGCCTTCCAACTGATATTATTGTTTTTTCTTCGAAAATAGGCACAACCCAAGAGGGTAACGATTCAGAGCTTTTTTGTCTAATAAAATCCAGGTCGATCGGGTTAAATATGGTATTTATTTTAGCAGGTCCGATGTTGATATTCTTTGTTAGTTCATTTGCTGTACCTTCAGAGACAGCGACGATTTTGTCAAAACGAGGATAAATATATGAGTTTAGCCATGGATGAAACATAGAAAACTTGTCTTCAGGGCGCAAGTTCTTTATATATGGCCCCAAAGCCGTATGGAGAATACTAACAACTGGCTTTCGCAACCATTTACCGCAAGCAAATGCGAAGTAGGATGGTATTAACTCGGTGCCACCGATTAAAACATCATATGTTTTGGAAACTTTCAATATTTTTCTGAAAACCCGTAGTAAGTTTTTGTGCAAGCGATGGTGCCCACAAAGCGCAACGTGTACACAAATATCGCTGGCCAGTCGGTCAAAATATACCCCTTCATTTTTAAGCAGGAACAGACCTAACTGAAACCGCTCTCTATCTAAATTGTTGAGCAAATTAACTACAACGGCTTCCGCACCTCCGCCTTCCAAATTGTTAAGTATAAAAAGAATCCTTCTCTTACTCATTTGCCTTTCTTCCGATTCCTATGATTTTATACTCCAGAGGAATCCCTATAGCTTCTCTCCCAATTCCAAGGATTATAAAAGCCTTATACATCCACTTGGCAATGAACCAGAGAATTCTTCTGGCAGCACAAATAAAGGAAGTAATTACACTTTTATCTTCTTGGATTTGAATATCGACAAAACCACAAGATAAAAGAATTTGAGCCAATGTTTCTTCAGTAAAAGATAATTCATGAGTAAGGTCTTTCCATCGCAGCCTCGCTGCGAATGGAGAATTAGCGTTTGGAACGGCAATCAACACCATGCCGAGCTGTGTCAATCTACTACTTATCAAATCTAAGCTACTATTACAAAGTTTTTAGACAATGAAAACGCCAATAAGGCCATATAGGGCGCTTCTACGCCGGTTTTGAAGCCTTGTCTGTCTAAAAATTTACTCAAGGTAGCTTAGAACTTTCAACACTTCATCTTTGGTAAGATGTTCTAAGATATCTAAGGCTACGATTAAGTCAAAACACTCACTTTTATTATTCTCAAGAAAATCAAGAATATCGTAACGTAGGATATTCAAATCCATACCTTTTGCAATTTCTACGGCTTGATTGCAAGAATCTATACCGACAACATTAGTATATCCTTGTTTTTTTAGAAAATACACGAAGTACCCAGGCCCGGCACCGCAATCCAAAATGCGAGATGTCTTATCTTTGGGTAAAAACTTCAAATAATTTTTGTAGCCTTTTGCTGCTTTTTCATAGCCGACCTCGGAAAGTTCATTAAGATTTTGATAAATACTGCTTATGTAGCTACGATACAATGTTTTTCGATGTTCCATAAACTTTCCTTCACGGTTCAGCTCTCTTTTTTTGCTTGAAACTGTATTTACAATCATATATTTCCTGAAAAAGATATTTTGCTCTCAAGAACAAGATCAAATGTGGCAAATTCAATGCAACTTGCTATGGATATCTATTTTTATCAAACACTTTTTTTGGCAGACAAATCTAGTGCTTCTTCAAATGAAATTTTGGGAATTATATTCTCCGGCAATCTGCTTTTAGGCGAAAGATTATATACTTCAATTTGTTTCTCTTCACACATGTCCTTAACAATCTCAAAACATGGAACAATTGAACGTTCGAAACTTGCGTTAATCCATGTAGGGCGGCTATCTGAAACGCCTTCATAAAACCTCGGTTTAGGGCCTGCATAATTTAAGTCCATACCAAGAATAAAAATTCGTCTAAAACCAATATAATAAGCGTGTTGCAACGCAGTATAAAGAATGTTCTCTCCATGAAAATAGCCTTTCTCCATGTTCCTGCAAAACCCCACCCTATCGCTTTTCTTTCGTATATTCGGGTGCAATATTATATCTGGGTCATTTGATGCCCAATTATCAAAAGCTTTTTCACTCATCGCGGGGACACCATATCTTTGATTCAATGGGTCCAAGAGATAAATTGATGAATCTTGAAGTAGAGAGGCATCTTGTTCACAGATTTTGCACAGTCCCCAAAATGGGAAGAAACATCTGGTTCCTGATTCAATCACCTCTCGGACAATATCGAATCGATTTTCAAAGAAATCATACGTGGATATAGCATAATATGTTGGTGCAAAGTTAGCGTGCCTAAACTTAGTGATAGCTCCATTAACGCCAAAACAAACTCGGTCTTTAAGTTTACCGATGTCGATATCGGCAAGGGACGGGCCAGTTCCCACAAGAAAGCAATCACCCGAGCCTGTATTGCGTATATCTCGAAGAGGAGGCGTCTTTAAAACAACCTTGTTGTCCCAAAAGATATTACTTCTACCAGACTCGTCGGGGACTTCCTGAATTTTAAATCTATCAGTAACTCGTCCCATGTGCTTAATTTCGCGTGGTAATTTTGAATTGCTCTCCCTACGGATTTCAGAGCCATCAGCAGGCCGGAAGCACCGAATAACTTTCCCAAAGATTTTGCCTAAGAAATAACGGAGGTCAAGCGCAATGCGGCTTATAATGCGAGCACAGAAAACTGCCGGAGTAATTCTGCCTTTATTCTCGGTTGGGTTCAAATGTCCCTTCATAATTATCGTTCAGTAACACCAGTAATCACAATAATCGGGCATCAATTCCGCCAAAGCGTGGGCCCGTTTGAGCCTTTGCTGGTTTTTTTCGTTCTTCCATCGGTTTACGCTGTTTTTGGTTATTTTGCCGCAGTGTCTATTAACTTCCCACATACGCCACTGAAATGTTTCGATCGATTTTGAAATATTAATCGGATAGTCAAAATCTAAATCGCATAACTGTTTTATTTTGGTAAAAGGTACTTTCCCAAGGCACAGGTCTTCATACTTGATTTTTAGACAGTCTTTAGTAAGCAGGATCTTCTTTTGCTCGTTCCAAATCCGGTTGTGCCGCTCAGCGATATACTCGTTGGGCTTGTCAGCCCACATTCTTTTATGCCATTCAACGTGGTCACTATATTCAAGCGTAGAGAGCATCACATCGCGGGGGTCTCTTGCCAGCACGATATATTTAATTTTTTTAAATGCTGCTTTCTCATAAATTTGCCAGTTATCGATAAAACACTCCTTGATGCCGAGCTGTCTGTAAGACTGTAGAAGCTGTGGAATAATAGATTTCTTGAAGGTTGCGACCATTTTTTTGGGCTTTCCTCTAAGTCTTTTCAACGGCTCGATATCTACGTTTAATTCTTTGTATTGCTCCAGATTATGGCAGAGCCCCCTTTGGAAACCGGGTTCAGATAAGATTATTGTGTGGGGCTTATTGGTAAGCATGCCCGAAAGTAAAGTCGAGCCGGATCGCGGCATAGCAGCGATGTAGATAAATGGCTTTGTTTTGTTTAATTTGAATAATTCAAACGGCATTATCTGTGCATCCCTGCTTAGTGGTACATCACGTCCTCGATATCAACATTCCATATTTTCAATAATTGCCCGGCATCTTTGAGCCAGCATTTTACTTCATCGGAATCTGAGCGGCCAAGCCAAGTATAATAACAATCATCGCTGGTCAAGTCGAAAGGGTCCGGATATTTTTCCTGTAGTTCCGGCGACTCAAACCAGTACTTGATAAAAACGCTGCATGCGGAGCGTTTTATTCTAAAGCGCGAAAAGTCGAATTGCTCAGGGGCCGTGGTCGGCAGATTCTCAATCCATCCGTTATCCTTCTCGTAGCCGAGTTTTATCAGCAAGTCTGCAAATGGTCTTCCCAGAATTTTCATAAGCTCTTTATCGATGTAATTTTTCCAATCGCCGGATCGGCCTTTTCTGATAAGGGAGTTTCGTCTTTCAGAGGTCCCTCCTGTAATAGTTTTGAAGGCATATTCGTCAATGACTTTTTCGAGATCACTGTCCTGGCAACTGCAGCCAAGAAACTTAAGGACCCTGTGCATCTGACCGGCGGTATCAGATAACAGGTTTTCATATCTTATGAGTAAATAATTTTCTGCGGGAATTGGCGGACAATCGAAGTCCTCAAAATGGCCTAACAGCATTTTTAGCTTCGTTTTGAAGTAGGAAGCCATCCAATGTGGGTTGTTTTTAAGTTTTTTTGTAATAACAGTCCTTTTTGTAAAAATATTTATGAGCTTTCGGCTCATGTGCCCAAGGTCGTGATAAAAATAAGAAACCAGAACATCTCTCGGGTCTCTGATAATATGGATTATCTTAAAAGACGGCAACAAACTGTGAATATCAGTTACTTCCATATGTTTAGATGGGCAGCCATATATCTCAGGTTGCGCCGTACTTGTTGCTTTCTTGTTCTTATTATAAAAAGGGTCCACGAAACGGGAGAGTTGAATGGGACGGGACTGCGGATTTCTATAAAATATGTTTCTCAGTCGTCGGGCCCTGCCCAGACTTTTGGACATTATTTGACTGAATATCTCTCTGTCATTTTCGTCGGATGGAACGTCTATATCGCTTTCGGGATTCAGCAATTTCATTAGAAACTTCTCAAATGACAGATTTTTCTTACTAAGGAATTCAAAAAGTTCTTTATTTCGCATGAGGATTTGAACATTAATAGGCAGACCCTTCTGATTGTCGAGAGAGTATCCACCGACACAAGCCATCTCAAAGAGCATCATCTCCAGCCACGTATTTCCGCTTTTGGGGAAACCGGTTAATAAAAAGTAGTTATTCTTGTTCATAAGTTTCTGGTCCTGGGTTTATCCACCTGCCCAAAATCACGATTTACATCCCTGCGCCGCATAGAGTTAACAGGGACAATCTATCTTCATCTCCGAGAGCTCGATTGCTTTTTCAAATGAAATCTTGGGTATTATCTTCTCGGGAAGTTTGCTTTTGAGGGAAAGGTTATAAACTTCTATTTGTTTTTCCAAACACATATTTCTTAAAACCTCAAAGGCCGGCACAATTGAGCGTTCGAAACTCTTGTCAATCCAGGTCGGCCGACTATCTGAGGCGTTTTCATAGAATCTTGGATTGGGCCTGGAATAATCCAGGTCCATTCCCAGTATGAACAGCCTTCTAAAACCTATATATCGGGCGATTTGGATTGCAACAAACAAGACATTTTCGCCGTGAAAGTATCCTTTTTCAAGGTCAAGACTAAAACCCACTGCATCTTTGGCTCTTTTCAAGGTCTTATGTAATATTAAGTCAGGGTCAGCCGCAGCGCGCTTATCAAAGGCCTTTGCATTCATCATAGGGATTCCGTAGCGTTTATTTACTGTATACATCAGATAGATTGATGCATTTTGAAGCAGGGCGGTATCATTCTTACATATCCGGCACAATCCCCAAAATGGGAAGAAACACGTCGCTTTAGATTCAATCGCCTGGTGAACCATATTGAAACGATTATAAAAAAAATCCCTGGTTGCTATGGCATAATATGCAGGCGCAAAACCTGCCATGCGAAACTTGACTATGGAGCCGTTAACGCCAAAGCAAACTTTCGCTCTGAGTTTGCTAAAATCAATTTCACCAATCGACGGCCCAGTTCCGACAAGGAAACAATCACCTGAGGCTGTATTTCGAAGGCTTTTTAGAGCAGGTGTTTTGTAAACAACATTGTTGTCCCAGAGTACATTGGTTGCGCCGGGTTCCGAAGGCGCCTGTTCGAGCCTAAAATTTTCGACAATCCATCCCATATGTTTAAATTGGCTGTCTTCTTTAGGGCCCCTTCGGCGAATCTGTTGGAATTTGTCTCTCAAACGATCTGTGATTTGCAAAACTTTATATATCATCGTATCTTTACAAGACTTTCTCGTAAGCGTCCTTCATCTTTTTCAGTACAAACTGATGATTCCAATATCGCTCCATCCATCGCCTTGATTTCCGGCTGAGTTGACCGAGCTGGTTTTTGTCTGATATGAGTTCTTCGAGGCGCTGAACGATATTTTTTCCATTAGCTTTGTACCACGGTAATTCATCTACTTGGCAGCCAACATAATCAGCAAGGAAATTTTCCATGACAGAATCGAGATTAGCTATGGTTACACAACCCAACGCAAGTCCTTCCAAGCTACTCAAGTGGTAACCTCCTGATTTAATATCATCGATACAAATGTTACACTGTTGCTTGGTGGCAAGGCATTCATCTAACGGAACACCACGTACTATTTTTATTATAACCCTTTTTGGGTGTCGCTTGCCTATAATGCGTAGGGCTTCTAAAATTCTGTCATCTCCTTTATCTCCACAGAGTAGTGAGTTAGGTGCTACTTCGTCTGTGGGAGAAAAGCATATTTTCACTACATTGCTGCTTCTTTCAGTGACCTGATATTCAGGGAGGCGTATATCTACAACGTTTGGTACAGAGATGGATTTCGGATAGAAGCGAGCCTGTTTCTGTGCGACAACAAAGGCAGGAATCTCTTGCCATTTTGTAGCTTCCTCTATGCCTATTTTTAATCTATCCGAAATTGCATCCGGCCCACTGTGCCACTGTAGACAGATGGGTTTGTTGTCCGCAATGTCTTTGAAAACGCCGAATGGTTTAAAATAAGCTTCATTGTGGAAATGGATGATGTCACACTCACTTATTAAACGCTCGATTCTTTCGTGCTCCAATTTCGATGACGAGGCGGGATTATAAACAATATCATAATCAAAGCTTCTTCCATCAGGATACCAGTTTCGCATACAAACGGAAATTGCAGAAAAGTAATCACCTTGGTCTAATAATCTGCACATGCGTATCGGCGCACCAGCCAGAGGTGTCAGCGAAACATGAAGTATCTTCAGTTTCGCATCGTGGAACCTGTCCTTTTTCGGAGGTGGTGAAGGCAGTTTTTTTGTTTCTCCAAACCGTCCTCTTAACAATCTCTTCCAAAGCGTCCTCGGCTCAATCATGCTATGGTAAAAGGTGGCTGCAAAGCAGGCATAGCGATATTTTTTGCTTTCTTCAATTTCTTGAATACGACCTTCGAGAGTTTCCTTTTGATGCTTCAGTTTATCAATTTGTTGCTTCCACTTACGAGCTTGTTGCTCCAGTCTGTCAATTCTGCGCACTTCTCTTAAGTGGCAGGACCGCCCAATAAACTCTGTCTGACGAATATATTCTGCTAAGTCTACGCCCTCATCGCTGCACAGCTCAGAAGCGTCGACAACAGGAAAGTTCTTAACTGCAAGTTTACTCATCCGTTTGCGAAGGGTGGTGTTCTCATTGTGTGAAGTAATTTTTCGTTTCATGAATTTTCCGCACAGAGATATAACATGTTCAACGTCCTCTATATTGACAAAACGATAATTTGAAGACTCTGCCATTTTTGCAAGCGATTCGTTTTTAGGTGTGTTGCCAGGTAACATTATCGCAGGTGTCCCTGCAATCACCGCCATCGCATTAACATGGAACCTTCCAGATATGACAACATCGGCCTGACGCGTAAGCCAGACAGCCTCTGATGGAGTGAAATCAGAACCTATGCATTTTATGCAATCGTAGTGCAAGGCCAACTCTTGTCCCAGCTTCACGTCACCTCCCATACCCAATTGGGTAATAAAAAGGATACTAAGACTCCCATACCGGTGAGCAAGTTCCTCTATAATCGCAGAGTAAGAGTCGACCCACTGGGACCTTGTCTGGTCCCCAATGGCGGAGCTTCCGGCAAAAATGATTTTACGCTCAGTTTTGTTTTTTCGCCAAGAAGGAAACTTCGCCGCAATATATTCTTCTATATCTGCATCAATCCGTGAAGGTGTTAAGAATGTTAGGTCTGAAGCTTGTACAGCATTGTCTAAACCTATTTTTTTCATGGTCTCAAAGCTGCCAGGGTCCCTTGTTGCCAGAAGGTCTACATTCTGGAGAGTTCTAGCACAGAATGATAGAAAAAGATTATTATCAGAATAAAATGCTGTATTAACAACCCAAACGGGCAGATTAAATTGTTGTTTGGCCACCTCCACGCAAGCAAGCCAATACCAAACTCGATTGTTATTTGTTGGCCAATGCAAGGTACCCTCACCGTTTAAAACCACCAAATCGGCTTGCTTCAGAGGACTTACAAATTTCGAGTTCAGCAGAATACCCTCAATTATATTGGAGAAATCAGATTTTGACTCAGGGACCTTGCATCCAATGTTCTGATCGGTGGAGTGAACACGCTCAAAATTAATCTCGTCCCCAAATCGCCGACGTAATTCCTTTTCAAGAATATAGCTTGCTGTTTGGCATCCCAGATGACATTGGGCCCCAGTGTAATTTAGAATACAAACGTTCATATTGATTACGATAACCTTTCTTTACCCTACAACTGATGGTCGGTAACACCATAACCGCAGCCAGTCATTATAAAAGAACAATAGCGGTTAGCTAAAATGAGATAAGAAAATCCATCAGGCGGATTGAGCACAAATGTAAGATAGTATTTACTATCCCGAAAACTTATATTAGGGATGCGGTCCTCGATTACATTTTCTCCACGTTTTATATTATATGTCTTTCCGTGGTTTCGACCTTGCCATTCAGCAACATTTTGGCCTGTTTCGTCTACAATCACCATACGAGCTCTGCAATTTTCTATATCGACGGTCGAAGCGAACTTGACTTGAAATGACAAATCATCTCTCCAATCCAATTTTTCTGAAGATATTCTAAAATCATCGAACCGGATTTCAGGGGCTGTGTGAACAAATCGCTCCGTGTTTCCCAAAGAACAAAGCGAATTATAGAGCTGAACTCCTTCATTTGTACTGCCATAAAAAGCAATTTTACCTTGGTGAAGCAAAAGTACGGAAGTGCAAATCCTGTTTATTTGTGACATGTTGTGGCTCACAAAAATAGTAGCACCCCTAGCCCTTGCATTTCCGATTCGGTTATAGCATTTTGCGATAAACTTCCTATCGCCTACCGCTAGAATCTCGTCCAGCAGAAGAAGGTCCGGTTGGATAGCGGTTGCGATTGAAAATCCCAGCCTCACACGCATTCCCGAGGAATAGGTACCAACAGGAGAATCCAAAAAGGTTCCTATTTCAGCAAAATCAACGATATCCTGAAATTTGGAGTCAATTTCCATACGGCTCATGCCCAGTATTGCACTATTCAAACGGATATTTTCGCGTCCGGTCATATGAGGGTGAAAACCAGCTCCGACGGCAATTAAGGCGCCCGTTCGGCCTTTGATACTGATTTCTCCTTTATCTGGTGGGAAGATACCCGCCAATAGTCTCAAGAGTGTCGTTTTGCCTGATCCATTAACGCCGATTAGCCCTAATACTTCACCTCGTCTTAACTCAAATTTAATATTATCAAGTGCCCAGAATTCATCTCTACGCAGTTGTGTTGAATCCGGTTTTATGCCAACTAAATTTTTGGACAGATCGATAATTCCATAAGCCATGCTGCGTCTTAGTGTTTTACAGAATTTCTTTGAAATGTTTTTGACAGAAAGGATAACATCCTTTTCGCCCCTTCTTTCATCTTGCGCGCTTTCTATACATGTATGTGTAAGGATCGTCATCAGACCATCCTCTCGATTACTTTGCCCTCTGATACGTAAAAGAGTCTCCAGGCAATCATAAAAACGAGGAGAGACAGCCCTGTACAAATAAAATAACCCGGAGGACTATACAACCTGCCATAAATAATAACATCCCTGGCTGAACAGACAAGATATGTAAGAGGGTTCCATTTTATAAGAATCTGAACAATTGGGCTTTTAACATTATCTGAATAAATTACAGGAGTAATCCACATCAACAAACCTAACCCCATAGTAACAACTTTGTTAATATCTACCGCAACTACGGATACCATGGATAACACAAGACCAATGCCCGCACCGAGAAAGAATAAGGGCAAAGCAACCACAGGGAACAATATTATTCCCCAACTGGGAATTACCTTAAAAATTAGCAGGACAACGATGTTCATCGCAAAAGTTATTAAAAAGGCAGCTAAATGCTGAGCTGTTTGCTTAAAGAGGAGAGCTTCATGAGGATAATTAACCTGCATAACCAGACTGGAACCAGCAGATAAGGTAGCTCGTGCTGAGCCATAAAAGCCCATAAACAATCCCCAAATAGAAGTGCCAATAAGCACATATGCTGGATAAGGTATCCCAACATCTCCGGGGTGGAGTATTCCTGTCTTCTTTAGAAAAACCCAGGACACTATCCCCATAATCGGGGCAAGAAACATCCAAGTAATCCCAATGAACGATTTCTTATAGCTTGCAAAAAAGTCCCGTTTAAATAATTGCCATATCAACTCTTTTGATTTGACAATATTTTCTGCCATTACCATCCAAGTTTTAAAAAAACCAAGCTCATGTCTTTGATTCGGTTTATATGTTATTATAGTTTCAGCCATACATTGCTCAAGTTATGTATTTTCTGAATAGAGTTTCTCTTGACTGCTACATCAATTACGTTTCATATACCCTCATCTATCTCAACCAATGTTGAACTGTGTTTAATTCCGAATCACGAACCTAGGCAGACTTCGTCCCTGTGGGTTACAATAAAGCTTTATTACAAGCAGCAATGAATAGTTCTCAAACCATATCAAATAACTTTCCTGTAGTCAACGGCATAGCGCTCCGTTAAGAGAGCTCTTGGTTCAAATAATAGCTGCCCCCATGGTCTATAGTCAAGTGTTTTTTAGCGTTTAAGAGACAAGTTGAATTTCCATGAACTTGGAAAGATGTCCCGTGCCATTTCTGCTGGCACAATACCGCATAAATCTCAAAACTCTGGTAATCCGAATTTGGCCGCATTTTTTATTGATTGAGGCTGGAAATGGGATTGAAAATTGAAGAAAATTTCAGCCACTGTAACAAAATTACTGGGAACCTCGGGGCCATAGCCATACCACCAAGGTGGATATGCTCATAACTCCTGCTGTTTCGCCCAACGGCAATGGGGAATTTGCGCTGTGCCCTGAGTTGTTGACAGAAGAAGAACTTGTCATCTTTCTGCGTATTCCACATATAAGCAATTCCAAGAACTACCACAATGTCATCGAAAATCTGAAGAGAATGCACGATTTGCCAAGAATACATATATGCGGCAAGCCGCTTTATCCAATAGAGGCTGTAAGAAAATGGATCGAAGAAAAAACGACAAATGGAAGATAATCCTGTTGCGCTCCTGTGAATGCCGGGTTATAATTGGCTTTGGATTAATCCGAGCCATAGCCAGCATCAGAAAGGAGGTGAATTATGGCTAAACAGCTGGTAAGGCTTTGGAAGAGACCATCGTATGATGGCAAAAGGTTTACTTACTATCTGCTCTATACGGATGAGCAGGGAAGACGAAGGCAAAAGTCATTAGGGCATACTGATGCTCGAAAGGCAGAACGCCAAAGAGCACAGTTTGAACGTGAACTGGGAATGGGTATTTTAGAACCTACTCACATTACGCTAAGCGAACTGTTGGAGGATTATTTGGAACGGACACGAACACAAATTGAACATTCGACCGCTAAGGCTGCTAAATACTCCATGAGTAACTTCATCGCCGCTGTCGGAAATATCTACGCTGATCGTATCACTTACAAATACTGTGAACGATTCCAACAGTACTGTGTCGACAAAGGGTTGGCGCCATCAACAGTCAATACTTGCATCAAATTGGCTAAACGTATATTCTCTCTGGCAGTCAAGAGACGTCAGCTCGAGAGCAATCCGTTTGATGGTATCCGGCTTCTCAAAGTCCCTCAGGGATTGGTCCGTTTGTTGAGCGAAGATGAGTTTGGAAGGTTACTGAAAGCGGCCCCTAACACTATGTGGAAGACAAGGATCCTCTTGGCCAAGGCTGCTGGGCTACGCAGGGGTGAGGTCTTGAACATAACCATTGCCGATGTGGATTTCGACAAGGGCAAGATTATTGTCCAACCCAAACAAGCTTGTGGGCACATTTGGCGGTGGGTTGTAAAGGACAAAGACAGGCGCGAGCTGCCATTGGTTGAGGCTGCTGTTCAATTGCTAATCAGTATCCAGATGAATCTTCCAGAAGGCCAGCCCTACTTGCTCGTGCCACCGGCCAGATACCGGCATCTCATGAGCTTGGAAGCTGATGGCAAGCTAACGGAAGAGATGCGCAAGTGCCCTGATGGTAACTTTGGCCGTAATTGGAAGCATATCTTACAAAAAGCAGGTATCGAAGACGCCACTTTTCGTGACCTGCGTTGCACGTGTATCACAGAGTGGCTCGAGGCAGGTTTGATGCCACATGAAGTTCAGAGACTAGCTGGGCACGCCAGCGTAAACACGACTATGAAATATTATGCTGGCATAAGAGAGAGTATGATTGACCGTGCTCGCAAGGCAAGTGTCGCAGCTTTGAGCCAGGATTCCGTTGCAAATCTGTTGCAGGTGCCTAAAAGGGGCCGAAATGGCAAAAAAAGAGCCGTACCAATAACGTCACAAGCTCTTGAACTGAATGGGCTTACGCAAACCCAGACAACGGGACGATGAACAATGACGCTTGAACAAATAGTAAGTATGTCACAGCTTCACCCAGTTAATTCCCCTCCATTTGGCTGCCAGGTCATAATCTGCTCCACCTGAATTCGTTAGTGGTCCTAAAACTAAGGTCATATCCGTTTGGATTGCTCGAAGTATATATAAGTGACCAAAGAAAACCCAAAACACAATAATTATCTTGCTCAGTTGCCTTCGATAAAACCTTATAACAAATTCAAGTTTTTCCCCGAATTACATACCGCTATCCGCTAATCTCTAATTCTCTAATTCACTAATTCTCTAACGCTATACGCCAGCTTTACACGTTCTTTCCGCAGCATTTTTTGTATTTTTTCCCGCTGCCACACGGGCAGGGGTCGTTACGGCCGACCTTGGGATGTTCCAGCCGAATTTGCTTCACTTTCTGCTCGCCCTGCGGGGCCTGAGCGGCGGCCCGTTGTCGCTCGGCCATCGCGAATTGACCAACCTCATCGTGCACTGTTTGACTTACATTCCAGATACTTTGCGCCCTGGCACCCGCTTCCAATCGCACCTTGAAGATAATATCCGTAACACGGTCCTCAATAGTTTCGAGCATCTCGTTGAACATTCGGAAACCTTCACGCTTATATTCTGTCTTCGGGTCCTTCTCCGCCATCGAGCGCATCCAGATACTGTCTTTCAAATGGTCCATCGAGTAGAGATGGTCCTTCCACGTGCTGTCGTATACCTGGATCAAAACGTATCTTTCAAGGTCGCTTAGTTCGGCACGCAGGAACTCCCTTCCCAGTTCAGCTAACTTTTCTTCACGCTGCGGACCGTCACCGAGCTCGTCTTCGCTCAAAGAGGCCTCGAATCTTTCATTGGCCCAGCTCACTAATTCGGCGGTATTCAAGTTAGCAATTTTGTTATCGAGTTCTCGCTCTAATTCGCCGTTGTTAAAGCTTTCACTCAATTCGAGCAGTTGTTTATGTAATAGCTTAGGTTTGGTATTCTGCATCCGTTCGATCGAAAACCTGGCGTTATATTTTTTGTTCACCCAATCGGCTAGTGCCTCGAACGCATATACATTGGCACCCTGCGGGCCGTAAACCATATTCATCGCAAATTCAACAGGATACTCAATCTCCCTTTGTTTGTATTTCGCTGCCGTTTCCTCGCCAAGTTGCTCACGGATTTGGGAGATAGTCAGGCCCGCTACCTCGTCGAGGCTCAGTTTTATATCGAATTTCGCTCGCGCCCATTCGGCAAATGTGCGGAACGCAAAATCTTTTCTCAAAAATTCGGCCAGTTTCGAACAATCTTTTTTATCAATTTGCTCGGCAGCCGCTGAAATCAATTGCTCCTCAATCTCTTCCGGCTCCTGATTTTTGATTTTCGCAGGACTCAAACTAACACGAAAGGCACTCATCGCCCACTTGCACAAACCGGCGGTATCCCAGCTCTGCGGGTCTTCGTAGTCTTCTAAATATTCGCCTAAGGAAAGCGATATGTTATTTGCAGCGTCATCCTTTGCCTGCTGCTTGATTAATCTCTCAATCTCCTCCGCCTTAACTTCGGCAATATCCGAGGGTTTCAAATCAGCACCGAAATTAGTTCTCGCCCATTCAGTAATACACTTAAGCGGATAGCTCTCGTTAAGAATAGTGTCACAACTTTTTGCGATAGTGGCATCTACCATCTCTTCGATAATATTTTTGAGACCTTTTCCGCTCAGGATTTTGCGTCGCCGTCCATAGAAAATCTTGCGCTGGTAGTCCATCACCTCGTCATATTCCAGCAGACTCTTGCGTATCTCGAAGTTTCGCTCCTCGACTTTCTTTTGTGCCCTTTCGATGCCCTTGCTTATCCTTTTATGTACGATTGGCTGTCCCTCTTCCCAGCCTATCCATGAAAGTGCCTTCACCGTCCATTCCGGCGCAAAAACTCGCATCAAATCATCGTCGAAGCTCAGGAAGAACTGGCTCGAGCCCGCGTCACCCTGTCTGCCGCACCGCCCTCGAAGCTGATTGTCGATCCTTCTGGCCTCGTGCCGTTCGGTACCGAGCACGTGCAGTCCGCCGATGTCGGCTACGCCCTCGCCGAGTTTAATGTCCGTGCCGCGCCCTGCCATATTTGTTGCGATTGTTACATTGCCTCGCATTTGGCCGTCCCGGCCCTTGTGCTGATGGCCCGCTTTCGCGACAATCACAGCTTCTCGGTCGTGATGTTTGGCGTTAAGAAGCTCGTGCTCCAGCCCGAATCTCTTCTCAAGGGCCGCCGAAAGCGCCTCGTTCTTTTCCACGCTGACTGTGCCAACGAGCACCGGTCTGCCGGAAACACTGATGTCATTTATCTCTTCTACTATCGCATTAAATTTCTCACGCATCGATTTATAGATTACATCATCCATGTTTTCCCTGATGCAGGGTTCGTTCGTGGGTATCACTACCACTTCAAGCTTGTATATCTTCATAAACTCCTCGGCTTCGGTAGCAGCCGTACCGGTCATTCCCGATATTTGGTCATAGAGCTTGAAGAAATTTTGCAGCGTAATCGTAGCCAATGTTTGGGTTTCTTCTTTTACGGCGACAACCTCTTTTGCCTCCACCGCCTGATGGAGCCCGTCCGACCACTGCCTCCCGTGCATCAATCGGCCGGTAAATTCGTCCACGATTATCACCTTGCCGTCCATAACCACATAATCTCTCTCTTTTTCGAAGGTCACGTGGGCACGCAGGCTCTGCTCCAGAAGATGGGGCCATTCCATATTGGAGCCGGTAAAGAATGACCCTACGCCGGCTATCTCTTGTGCCGCCCCAACGCCTTCATGCGTAAGATGCGCCGATTTCTTGTCGTATTCGACCTCATAATATTCCGTTGCACCTCCCAGTCTGGCTCGCGCGTTCTCAAGTTCCACTTCCGCCTGTTCGATTACCTTCTGGGCTTTTTCAATTCGCTTGCTGTCCTTATCTCTTTTTGCCTCGGCCAATTCGCCCTGAGCGCTGGCTTGTCTTCGCTCGGCAGAATCAATTTGTTTTTTGATACGGTCGTAGTTACCTTGTAAGGCAATCAGTTTTCGTGACACCTGGTCTGCTTCTTTATATCTGCTGACATCATCAAAGGCCGGGCCTGATATAATCAGAGGCGTTCTGGCTTCGTCGATTAGAATCGAATCGACCTCGTCGATTATCGCATATTCCAGTGTCCCCTGAACCATTTGCTCAATTGATATCTTCATATTATCGCGAAGATAATCGAAGCCGAACTCGTTGTTTGTGCCGTAGGTAACATCGCAATCGTATTGAGCTCTCCTTTCGTCACCCATCGTATCCATATCCGCCTGAATCGCACCTACGGTCAGCCCCAAAGCGTTATATATCGGCCCCATCCATTCCGCATCCCGCTTCGCCAGGTAATCATTGACGGTAACTATATGGACCCTTCTTCCAGTTAAATAAACAAGGTATACTGCCAACGTTGCTACTAAGGTTTTGCCCTCGCCGGTAACCATTTCAGCAATCTTGCCCTCGTACAGGACATTGCCCCCGACAAGCTGAACGTCGAAGTGCCGCATCTCGACATTTCGTCTTGCCGCTTCGCGCACAACCGCGAAGGCTTCAGGCAGAATATCCTCCGGCCGGGCTCCCGCTTTTAGTGCGGCTTTGAACTCGTCTGTCTTTGCTCGCAGTCGCTCATCGTTGAGCTGTTTTATTAGCTCTTCGAACTCGCCTGCCTGCTCAGCGATAACCGAATACGCCTTTATTAACCGCTCATTACGCGAGCCAAAAACCTTTAACAGGATTTTGCTTACTTTATCAATCATTAAGTTTTGAATTTCGTATTTTGGTCATTCGGATTTGTTTCGAATTTCGTGCTTCGGATTTCGAATTTTTCTTTTCGCTATTCTTAAACTCTCGTCACATATTCCCCGCTGCGCGTATCGACACGAATAACGTCACCGGCTTTAATAAAAGGCGGCACCTGCACAACAAGGCCCGTTTCCAGTGTTGCCGGCTTGGGCTGATTGGTCGCAGTAGCGCCCCTAATCTCTGGAGGAGTATCGGTAACTTTCAAATCCACCGTATTCGGCAGAGTAACTAAAATGGGCTTGCCCTGGTACATAGTAACCTGCAGTTGTGTATTTGGTTTGAGGTATTTTGGCCCATCGCCGAACGCATCATCGTCGAGGCTGATTTGCTCGTAGGTTTTAGCATCCATCAGCACATGCTCACTTCCAGCCGAATACAGGTATTCGTATGTACGTTTATCCAGATAGGCCTCTTCCACCATCTCCTCTGCACGTAAGCGAACATTTTGAATTGTACCGTCGGTCAGGCTTTTTATCTTTGTCTGGTAGACCGCACCGCCTTTGCCTAATTTGACGTGCTGATAGTCGACAATCGCATACAGTTTGCCGTCTATCTTAACCGTCTGACCTTTTCTCATCTCCGACGCTCTCATTTTTCACTCCTATACTTCGAATAGCTCACGAGGTAGTTTTGACTGCCGTATTATCGACTGGAGCGTGCCAATTCGTATAGTCGAATGAATAGGCACGGGGACAGTGATCGTTGACGATTCGGTCTTCTTCTGCATTACAACATGGCTGCCGCGCTGACGCACGTTACCAAAACCATGCTTCTCAAGAAGCTGACACACTTCTTTTCCTGAGAATACGCGTAGCCTACCCAATTACCACCTCCAGACGAGTAATGAAGACTTCATCGTGAAGGCGTTCTTGTATCTCAGCTTCTGATGCAGTTTCAAAAAACAATTCTATCGCTTCGATCAAGTTTTTCCTTGCCCCTTCCACAGAATCACCCTGACTGGCAATATCAAGTTCAGGACAAAGGGCAGTATATCCGTCCCCTTCATGTTCGATAATTGCGGTAAAAGCATGTTGTTTTTTCATTTATGTTCCTTTCTTTGACTGTTTTCGTTGCTAACGTTATATATTCAACGGATTCTTTCGCTTCCGCTATGTTTATATTCATCAAACAAGTATTGCAAATCTGCCGCCAAATGTCAAGAAATCAACAAACTCATCGCCGAACGTTCCGCAAATTCTACCGCAAATCCGAAGTTTATGTTGGCAATTATGAAAATTCTTCCATACAATGACTTCTCAGTTTCTTTCTTGGAATAAAAAAAAGACCGTAAGGCAAGTGGAGGTACACAGGATTATGAAAAAGTTCTCTATTATTCATATACCGGTTCTGTCGTTTTTCTCCAAAGATTTATACAGAGACGTGGGCTTATCCTGGAAAGGAATATGCTTTGCATACCTGCTATTGCTTCTGGCCATTTGCTGGATACCTATAATGGTTAAGATACATCTGGGCTTTTCGGGCTTTATCAATAACCAGGCCCCTGCCTTTATCGAACAGGTACCAGAGATAACAATCACCGATGGCCAGGTCTCGATAAAAGAACCCCAGCCCTATTTTATCAGGGTAACGGATAATAACGATGTAATAGCAGTCATCGATACTACGGGCTCTATCGAATCACTTGAAGACGCAAATGCCTTCTTCCTGCTTACCGATAATTCGATGATAATAAGAAAGAGCGATATTGAGACTCAAACGATTGACCTCTCACAGATCGAAAGTTTTACTATGGACAGCGCCCGTATAACACGCTGGCTGAATATCATCAAAAAGTTTCTCGTTGTAATCATGTACCCTGTTGTCCTTCTAAGCTCTTACGTCTATAGAATCATCCAGGCCCTCATATTCGCAGCAGTAGGTCTGCTGTTTGCCTCATTGTGCAAAGTATCGCTCTCGTATGGTGCATTGCTTCGCTTGGCAGTAATAGCCATGACGCCATGCATGATAGTCAAAACGGTTTTTGGTTTGGCTGGCGTTCATTTACCCTGTGGTGTGGGGCTTGTATACCTGCTGATTGCATTGGCGTATCTGTACTTCGGCGTATATGCTTGCTCCCAGACACCGCCGGCCCAACAACAGTTCCCGTTCCCAGAGCAAACGCAAATTTAGCGAACAGTATTTTTATTGTTAATTGTCCTTGGATTTGCCGCTTAACTTGCAACAGGCAGCGGGAATTTCCATCAAAAAAGAATGAACAAAAGAAAGGAGGCAGAAATGCAAAGAGAAATCAACAGAAGAGAGCTTCTCAAATTCGCAGCGGCAGGCGGTGCTGCCTGCTTTGCCGGTCCGAATATTTTGGCGTTTGGCGCAAGACCGCAAAAAAGCAAACTCATAAGCCCCGGATGCAGAAGGTCGAAAGTAAAGGTCGCAAAAATATACCTGGGCATCCCACAAAGTCACTATCCCAATCCCGATTTAGATTTACAAAAGGAGGTACGATTTTACGAATCCGAATTCGCCAAACTCAAAAACGAACTGGCCGATGTGGAGTTTGTTGTGGACCAACTGATCAGCTCTGCTGTGCTGTTTAATCATTTCAAAGACAAGTTAAAAGATGTTGATGGTGTCCTTGCAATTCATCTGACTCTTTGGACAATGCCGATTCTAAATGAAATCCTGAAACTTCAACTCCCTACAATAGTTTTCTCTGCTCCATATTCAGGACACGAATGGCACACCCTCACCTCGATTTACAAACAGCCTCAGGGCCGCAACCTCGAATGCATCCTTACCAGTGACTACTCCCAATTGGCTGCTGCGATAAGACCCTTCCGTGCTATCCATCACCTAAGAGAAGCCAAAATTCTCAACCTAACTGCCCATCCTTCCAACGAGTACGCTGACCAGATGAAAAACAAATTCGGCACGGAAATCAAGCAAATCGACCTGCAACGTGTGCTCAATACTTGCAAGGCCATCAGCGATAAAAAGGCAAAAACTGAAGCGGATAAATGGATCAAAGGTGCTGTTCAAATGGTCGAACCGACAAGTGAAGAGATATTCAAGTCGTGTAAGCTTGCGCTGGCCTTTGAAAAGCTGCTCGATGAAGAAGATGCCACCGTCATGGCAGTGGACTGTTATGGCAGTATGTACGCCCCGCTTTGCCGGGCCTATGCCTTCCCCTGCATAGGATTCACAAGGCTAAATGATATGGGATTAGGCGGTATTTGCCAATCCGACCTGCCCTGTGCGATGACCCACATACTTTTTCAGGGATTGGCGGGAAGGCCGGGTTTTGTCAATAACCCCGGCTTTGATTTTTCTACAAACAGTGCCATTTTGATTCACTGTATGGGAACTACAAAGATGGATGGTCCCGATGGCCCCGCTGCTCCATATAAGCTGCGGAGCGTTATGGAACGCCGCGAGGGCGCTGTCCCGCAGGTAAAAATGCGTGTCGGCCAAAAAGTCACTCAGGCCGTGTTGATGGGGACATCAACCTTACTATACTTCACGGGTCAAATTGTGGACACCCCTGAGACGGATAGAGGTTGTCGGACTAAAATCACCGTTAAGGTGGATGGCGATGCAGAAAAATTATGGAAAAACTGGTCAGGTGGTATACACCGCGTCACATGCTATGGAGACCTGACTAAGGAGCTTGAGCATTTCTGCAGGTTTGAACAGATAGAGATGATAAATGAGGCCGTATAACGGCCTCAGGTTCCTTACTCCATATTTTTACATTAAACAGTAACAAACAAGAACGATTTTAATATTGTTTCGAATTTCGTGCTTCGGATTTGCCCGGTTTCCGGGCGATTTTCCCTTGCCTTTCCCCACCATCCCGACTATAATATGACCGAGATACGATATACGACATGCGATATACGAAAATTGAACCGAACCAGCGGCTGCACACGGACACCGCTACGCGGCGCCGCTGCGCAGCGGCTACAAGGCAGTTACTCTCATGAAAGAGAATTATACCAATATAAACAGACAATTAACTCATAGGGAAATCCCAGTAGAAGAAGTCCCGAAGAGTTTTTTACAGGGGATTGAGAAATGAAATTTCGCGAGCACCCCTTCATATTTTCGTTATTTTTGGTTATCATATTCCTGTTATTTTTATTTATTGTTTGTTATTTTTCCACAACTGTTACTCCTGTCGATTACAGTGATTTCCCCCCTGATTTGCAGGTGGTTCTTGACCAGAGAATTACTGATCTGAATGTTGCCGGTGGTATCTGCATTGCTGGAAGGGTTACAATGAGTGACGGCACAACTATTAATGGCGGCAAAGATGTTTTGGTGAATCTACACCATAGGGGTGATAGACCCCTGCGGGTCTACGAAGGTGGTTGGTTCATCATGAGAGGAATTTTGCGATCGAATTATGCCGGGCCGGGGAAAGGATTTATATTGCGAGCTTTTGGATACAACCCTATAGATGCTTCTGTTACGGTCCTGGATGGAGAAATAACGTATTTAGAATTCGTTATGCAGAAAACCACACCTGAGAATCTGGCATCAGTTAAAGGAACGGTTTTTGACGAAGACGATGAACCTCTTAGTGGTGCGAATGTTTCAATCTCCTTTCCATTCGCAAATTTGGGAATTAACAACAGCCCCTATATTCGTATGACGACAGATTCCAATGGCTGGTATTCATTCGAAGGGTTATCAGTAACCAAACACAGGGTAACAGCATACGCTAACGAATATGCATACCATACCGGAATATTTACACCCCCAGCAGGAGGAACAGCATTAGTACCTCGAAAGCTATACCCTAAACGCAGCATTATCATCGATTATGTTTACCAGGCAAATGGCAGTCGAAACTTTACCGCCGGAGACCTGCATAAAGGAACAATTAATTGGCCTATTGGAAAAGGCGGCGTGGACTTCTCAGAAGGAAAGGTGGAAGGCTACGAACCGGATGACCTACGAGACCTGGAAATTCTTCAAGACCAGGGCATACTAAAATTCCGGAATTCCTACGTGAATGGACGCAACGGTTTTTATGATGCTGGTTTAGTAGATTTCGATTCTGTTGTTGAGGCCAATGATACCGGATATTCCACGCGTGAGAAACTATGTCTTGCTGGTCATGTCTATGTTGTGAGGACTTATGAGGAAGACAATTATGCTAAATTCATTGTGCGAAGTGACTAAAGTTCATTCCGTACGGTAGTCCCCGGCGACCCCAACATCACGCTGGACTCGGACGTCAAGAACGCATCACGTTTTTGACGCCGGTCAGCCTGCCCGTTACCTGAGATTTTGGATTTTACTGGTCTGCTCTCAACGCCTCATACTTCTAAATTCTACATTCTAAATTCTAAATTACCTTCGTTTTCGCACGCGGTCTTTTTTGGACTTCTTTGTGGTTTTGTCTTTTTTTCTTAGCCTGGATGACTTAACTAATGGCTCAGCAGGTAAGACATTCAACTGACGGGCGCCGACATTCACCGAAACTATACGTACCCTCAAGGCCTGGCCCAGACGAATGCTGCGTCCCGTACGCTGCCCGACAATGCACGCGACCCTTTGGTTGTATTTCCATTCGTCCGGCCCCAAATCGCTCATCCGGATAAGACCTTCGATACCAAACTTTCGCGACTGCACGAATACCCCAAAGCCCGTAAGGCCGGTTACAACGCAGTCGAGTTCCTCGCTGATACGCTTGCTTAACATTTGCAAAATCAGGACGGTTTGCAGCTCTTTTTCAGCGTCCTCAGCCCGCTGCTCGGTAAAGCTAATATGTTTTCCGACCTCTGCTAAATCTATCTCGACCGAAATGTCCCTGGCTAAATCCGTACGATTTTGCAGGTAGCATTCCAGCTCGCGATGAACGAGCAAATCTGCATACCGCCGTATCGGGCTGGTAAAATGACAATAGTGACTCGAAGCCAGCGCGAAATGACCCAGATGCAGCGGCGAGTACTCAGCTTTCTCGAAACTTCGCAGAACCGCTAAATTCACGCCGAAAGAACAATCAGCGTCTTTAACAGCAGCCAACAAGTCCTGTATCGCCGTGCGGTCTGGATTTCGAGGCAGACTGACACCAAATGCTCTAAGGAGCTTGGCGAGATTTTTCATACTCAGACTGTCCGGCTCCGGATGAATCCGCCGCATAAACTTGATATTGAGCCGGTCCAGAAGTGAAGCAACCGCCTCATTGGCCTCGACCATAAACATCTCGATTATCGTATGCGGATAGCTGTCGTCAGCGGGGTGGGCATCCACAACCCGCCCGGATTTATCCATTACCAATTCTGCCTCCGGCAGGTCCAGATGTATCATTCCATTTTTTGTTCGCCGTTTTTCAATCGCCAGGCTGAGCGTCTCCATATTTTTCACCAGCTCAATCACTTCAGGTTTGGCAACTTTGGTATGGCCTTTCAAAATCCTGTCAGCTTGCAGGTAGGTCAAACGCTGCACCGAATTCATAACGCTGTTGGCGAAATGTCGAGACAGGACATTGCCCTGCTCATCGTAAGTTAAATACACACTTTTGACGAATCGCTTCTGCCCAGGCTGAAGACTGCATATCCCGTTACTCAAAATCTCCGGCAGCATCGCAATGACTTTACCCGGCAGATATATGCTATTCCCACGATTTTTTGCTTCGTTATCCAGCGGCGAACCGGCCGGCACAAAATTACCGACATCGGCAATGTGAACCCCCAATACCCGGTTGCCTTCAGAATCTTTTTCGAGACTTATCGCATCGTCAAAATCTTTTGCATCCGGCGGGTCAATCGTAATAATCACTTTTTCCGCTATATCTTCTCGGCTGCCCAATTGCTCAGGATTAAATTCAGCGCCGGCTCTGCGGGCTTGCTCAAGACAATCGACATCAAATTCACTCGGCAAATGATACTGTCGAATTATCGATTTTATCTCGCTTTCGTATCGCCCTGCTTTGCCGAGCACCTCGATAATCACCCCGCGCGCCAGGTATTTCTCTGTCGGATACGAAAGTATTTCGACCACAACTTTGTCCTTCTGCTTGGCCCCTTTTGCACCAACATCGTCAACGGAAATCGGCTCGATAAATCCTGTTCCGTCCGGCTGAACAATCCATCCATCCTGTTGTTTCAGTAACGTTCCGACGAATCTATTTTGTGCTCGTTCCAGAATCTCAACTACTTCGCCACGGTACCGCATCTGTCCGCCGCGCTTGCCTTTTTTTCTAACTTTCGCAGCAACGATATCGCCCGTCATCGCCTCCGCCGTTTTATTCGGCGGCACAAACAAGTCCCCGTGCGCATTTGGTTCGAGAGGCGTTATGAAGCCAAATCCTTTCGGGTTCGCTCTAAATGTCCCTATAACTCGCCCCGACATCGCAGGCAGGCTGACCAGGTTCCTCTCACCTATCACCACATGCCCGGCCCGACGCAGCTCCTCAAATGCCGATTTGAATTGCGGATAATCTTCAGAACTTACGCCTAATGCCTTCGCCAATTGTGCTAATTTCAAAGGCGTATAATCAGAATGCTTCAATAATTTAACTATTCTTTTTTTGTAAATCTCTGGCATTCCACCAATCTATAAAAAAACCAGGAAAGCGCCAAATCAATTCCTATCGACCCAGCGCAGTATTTATCTGAAATTAAATCAATGAGTGTGTTTGCCCCAAATACGTTTCTAACGTCACTGCGGCTTTATCTGCACCATGTCCTTCGCTCGCGACCGCGGCGTTACTTTTAGCGTCTGGAGTTCGCCATCGCGGTAGAGACCTTCGACGGTGGTGTTCAATGGTGCGTGCAGCTTGAATTCAACATCCCATTCTTTCGGCCAGGCGGGGAGCAGCAGAATTCTCCACCCTTTGGCTTGCAACAGCATTCGTTGCAGTGCCGTCATCGTAACGCAGCCGTGGTCCTGGTCGGGAATCCAATCGAAGTTCGGCCCCCAGAACGCCGGAAACCGGCTCCCCGTATCTTTCCTTGAAAAATTCTTCGTCACGAATCTCGCCGCGTCACCGGCTAAGCCAAGATACGCCGCCTGTATCGCATCCTGGGTCCAGCCTCCGGTACGCTTGACCATACGCCGCTGCCATGTTTCCAGGCCGATTTCCAGCCCACCTGCTGCCCGTCCGTACAAGCGATACGGAAATACGGCATATAATTCCGGATTCTCGGAGTTTCTCCTCACCTTGAAAATTTCTGCCGGCAATATAAAACTCTTTCCATTTTCTGTCTTCATTGGCAGCGGTGGCAGATCGTTGAGCGTTTTTTGCCATGCTGCTCTTTGCGATTCGTTGCTCGTGCGTTTCGCAATGACCACTAAACGCCTAAGAACAGAAATAAGCCCGGCGATTTCGGGCGTCGGATTAACACACTCCCACCACGTCTCCAGCGCCTGGGATGGCTCAAAGCGGATCTTGCCCCGCTCGTCCCGCTCCCAGTGCTCATCGAAGAAAGTGACGGTGGCGTCGGCCAGTGGCAAAAGGGTGTCATGAAGGAATTTCTCGTCCTGCGTGATCCTGTAGTAATCTAACATCATCGCTACAATCTCGATCCCGCCCTGCCACTCACGCCGGATATACCGGTTAATCGTTTCAGGCCCTTTATGTCCCCACCCATAATCGCAATTGCCGTTTGTACCCCAAAAATACATCGTCTCCGGAAAGAAAGCACCCTCGTGCTTATAGTAAATCTTTGTCTTGTCACTACACAGGCCGAGAACATTTTTATACATCCGAAACAGCGGCTGCATCAAATCGAAGTCCCCCGCCGCAAGCATAGACCAGTATGGCAGCCGCGTATTTTGCCACCAAAACATCCCGCCCCAGCGCCGATAATCACCGTCATAATGCTCATTACCAATCTGGGCATCAACCGTAAATATCGAGCCGTTAAATTTGATAGGGTATGCCCCTCGGCCCCCGCACGCATTTATCCATCGCTGCAGGGTGTACCCACGCGTGACTGTCTCCGCCTCTTCTGTGCCCCTGACGAAAATCCAACTGCGGCCCCAGAACTCACTCCACCACTTCCCGTGTGCGGCTCGTGCCGCTTCTAAATCCGTCGCATCAATCGCTGCTATCTGCGCCCCCAATAGCTTCAGCCATGCCCCACTTGTTTTAGTCTGGGCCGTCAGAGGATAAATCGAAACCACAAATCGCCTGCGAGGTTTGACCGATTTCAGAGTTTGCCTGCCGACCGCTTTCAGACCATCACCTTTCATACATCCGCCAAATGTTCGGCCCATAAGCGGGTCCGGATACTTGGCCAATAGCTCCCCGAGGTGTTGATTTGTCAGCGTTATCGGATAGCACGACTTCTCATTTCGATGATACCATACAATCCGGCCGTCTTTCGCAGGCAAAATAGTATCCGGATAAACAATAATCGGATACTCGCTCTGGTCGTTACGAGTTAGTCCCCGGGCACTGTTCGCTTCGTTTCCCTTGAGTTCCCGCTTAACTTTACGCCATACTTCGAGATGTGTCTCAAGGCCAAATGCCCGTTTACCCTCGGCTTCGACACGGATTACCTGCTGATTGGCGTCCACCCATACGCGCAGCCTCACCTCCCGCCCTGCTGGCCCCGCTATTATCTCAATCTCTCCCTGCCGCAGCTTCAGAGTTTGCTTAAACGGCATTTTCTTTTCAAAGGGGTTCGGCGAGACCTTCACCCGTACCAGGCCGAGTTTCAGCAGCCGCGCGTTCTCACTCCACGTATCGGTCTTGCTGATATAAAACAGAAGGTCTCCATCTTCTTCGACCCAGACGTTCAGCCCGATGTCGCCATTGCCTATCGGCATTGACCCGGATGAGTCCTTACTCGGCGTCTCCCAAACAACATTATATTGATCTAACGGGTCCCCCGACCCCTCAGCCCCGCCTGCAACTGCGCATATCCCCAGGCACACTAAAAATATCAACACCACTAATATCTTTCTTTTTGACTCCATCACTCTTTCCTTTCATTCGCGCTTTAAGCGACCAACGTTTCCATACGCCCGCTTCAACCACACCCATTCTAAATAACAAACCCTGCCTTTGCCAGGGTTTTCATTGTGCTAAATACTAACGACTATTCACTATCGACTCGCTGCAGGCGTGTCCTCTGGGCGGGGTTATATTTACGACCGTCCTCTGGGCGAGGGTGCAAACGTGAGGAACGCTTCCCTTTTTCCCACCACTCGCCCGCCAAACAAGTAAGAATTGCCGCCTGTCATTGCGAGCGAGGCGCAGCCGAGCGCGGCAATCTCGTTTTGAAATTAGAATTTCGGTAATTTGAATTTGTTTCGAATTTCGGGTTTCGTATATCGTGAAACGAGATACCTACCCCTTTTCCACCTTTAGGCTGTTCAGCTTCTTCGCAAGGCGGGATTTCTTTCGTGCGGCTGTTCTTTTATGCATTGTGCTCATAGCAGCGGTTTTGTCTAATTTCTGGACAATGGCCTGGTATTGCCCGCTCGCCGCTTCCACGTCACCGCCGGCCAGTGTTGCATCGAAATGCTTGATTTGCGTCTTAATCTGGCTCTTACGTGCGCGATTAATCGTCCTTCTTTTGGCGTTTTGCCTCACTCTTTTCTTTGCTGATAACGAATGTGCCACTGTAATCTCCTGAGATACCGTCGTCAGTCTGTTTACAAACACCCACCCATCCCGACATATCGGGATTTATTGGGAGGTCGGTTCAGCTTCTTTGCTCCGCAGCTTACCTACTCGCTGGCGAACGTCCCTGTACGCAAAATCAAGCTGAGCAATTTTGCGATAAATCTCCAGCGCCTTTTTCGTATTACCCTGCTGTTCATAAGAGCGTGCCAGATTGTACCGCAATTCCTTGGCGACGCCATCATCTTTTATCTCGTAGAAGTCTATCGCCTGCGTGAAAATGTCGATCGCATCTGCAAACCAGCCCTTCAGAAAAAAGCACAGCCCTATCTTGTCCATCGATGAAATCTTATGTCGCGGATCTTTTTGCGCCTCCTGGAACAGAGGTATTGCATCATCATACTGCTTATTGCGGACCAAACGAATACCATATTCGTACTTGGCCTGCAAGTCGGTCGGATAGTTCTCCACACAGAGACCGTAATGCTCCAACTCGGTACTGTTTAGCTGCGAAGTTAATTCAGAAAGCTGAGACTTAACTTTGCCATCTCCGCCCTTAGTCTCAAGAGCCGCTTTCACCCCTCTTATCTTGCGTCTGAGTTGTTTTATCTTTAACAGACCTGCCCGCTGCTTAAAGCTAAAGTCCTTTCTACTTTTATACGTTTTTTCCAGCAGCTCTATCGCCTCATTATCCGCTTTCTCGTCCTGCAAATCTGATAATGCCTGCGCCAAATCGAATATGTTCTTAGGCAGATTCGGATCCTGGGCGTATTCTTTTCTGGCCTCTTCAACCGCCGATTGACGGTAATCCTCGGTCTTGACCACAGCTTGCTGGGATTGAAGTTTTTCTTGCGTCTCACGGTCCTTGATAGATTGCCTGAAATCGCCCTCCTGGTCATATTTGCCTCTGGCCATAGTCAGTTCGGCTGTCAGGTTCTTAAACTCGTCCGCTAATTCCCCGTCCTCGGGTTTAAGTTTCGAGGCAAGTTGGCACGCAACAATTGCTTTGTCGAATTGACTGATAGATTTGTACGCATCTTTTAACAGGATATATGTTTGTGCCGACGGTTTTTTCGACGAATTATTTACCTGAAAAACCAAATTGGCAATCCACCCGATTGTCTTCCGATAATCGCCTGCCACCGCCGCCTTCAGGATCGCCTCGCCATAAGGCAGATGGTCGGGGTCCTTTGCGAAAAGGTATTCGGCGTTAAGCATCTGCTCAATCGCTGTTTTACCCCGCAGCCGCTTCACTCTTTCCACCATTGACGGTTTTTTGCCGTCTTTACCCTGCCGCAGAAGCGCCACTTCATAAAGTGGTATATGCCCCTGCTCAAGCGCGTCAGGGTCACAGCGAAGCCCCTCGAGGTACATGTCGATTGCATAATCGAAATTGTTTGTCCCCGCTGCTTCCCGCGCTCTGTCGAAAAAAACCTTCGCCTTAGCTGAATTTGCAATATCTTTGTCTGCCATACATTCTAACCGATTGCTTCTACTGACCTGTCATTAAACCCACCTATACTAACATTCGGCCAAATTTTGTCAACAAATAAATACTTGTACAAAAACTGCCGCTATGCTATAAAAACACACAACCCCGGCAAAAATGCTTTAAGGAGAAACTGATATGGCAAATGCTCTTGAGCTGTATGACCCGCAGATTTACGAGCTTGTAAGGCAGGAAAAGGCACGCGAGAGCGCCGTCATCCGCCTTATCCCCTCGGAAAACTACGTATCCAGGGCCGTAATGTTGGCCAGCGGAAGTTGCCTTACAAACAAATACGCCGAAGGTTACCCTAACAAGCGATACTACGAAGGCCAGCAGGTAACCGACCTCATCGAAAAAATGGCTCAGCAGCGGGCAAAAAAGTTGTTCAAGGCCGACCACGCAAACGTTCAGCCATATTCCGGCTCAGTAGCCAACTGGGCCGCATATCTGGCCCTGGTCAAACCGGGCGATACGATTATGGGCCTGTCTCTTCCACACGGCGGACACCTCACACACGGCTGGAAAGTCAGCGTAACAAGTAAAGTTTTTAATTCCGTCCAATATACAGTCAACCCGGATACCGGCAGGTTTGACTATAACCAGATCGAAGAGTTCGCAAAAAAACACAGACCGAAAATCATCATCTCCGGAGCCACAGCATATCCTCGCGAGATTGATTTTGAAATATTCGGCCAAATAGCCCAAAAGGTAGGTGCATATCACGTCAGCGATATTGCCCACATTGCAGGCCTTGTTGTAGCCGGCATCCATAAAAGCCCGATACCATACGCCGACATTGTATCAACCACAACGCACAAGACACTGAGAGGACCACGTGGCGGCATGTTACTCTGCAAAGCAGAACACGCAGAAAATGTGGACAAAGCCGTCTTCCCGGGCCTGCAGGGCGGCCCACATATGCACACATTAACCGCCATCGCCGTAGCAATGGCTGAAGCTGATACACCGGAGTTTGTCGCCTATGCGAAGCAGATTGTCAAAAACGCAAAAGCTCTCGCCGAAAAGCTGCTCGAATACGGATTCAACCTTGTATCAGGCGGAACCGACAACCACTTGATTCTAATCGATTTGCGAAATAAAAAAATCCCCGGCAAGAAACTGGCGAAGGCATTGGACAGGGCAAGAATTGTTTCTAATTATAACACCACACCTTTAGACCCGGCCCATCCAGCTAACCCCAGCGGACTGCGTATCGGAACGCCGGCAATCACCACGCGGGGAATGAAGGAGCCGGAAGCTGAGCAAATCGCCTTCTTTATAAACAAAGTGGCTGAAAATATTGACAATGAGTCGGTAATCGAAGAGGTCGGAAAAGAAGCTCTGCTTCTATGCTCGGCATTTCCCGTGCCGGACCATTTCATCATACCGAATAAGAATAACAGGTGAGTGGTTAACTGGTGAATGGTGAATGGTAACTGGGTAATGAGTGGCCGGAAACCGGGACCCCGCACCAAATTACGGCGGGAGCCTATTTCGTGCGGGGCAAGGGGGGCAGGAAATGGAAGTTTTGCGGATAATCGCTAATCTTTGGTTGCGGCGACGAGGTTAAGGCAGGAGACAGAAATGAATCGTCGAGATTTTTCTAAACACAGTCTAATGCTTGGAATGGGCGTTTTAGCTGGCTTCCCAAAGGACAGTAAGGGAAGGGCCCTGAATCAATCTATGAATTATTACAAGGAACCAGCGAAAAAATTGCCTGTAAGGAAATTTGATGTCGTCATAGCGGGCGCCGGCACGGCAGGCGTTGTAGCAGCTTTAGCCGCGGCGCGTCAGGGAGCAAAGACGATATTGATTGAGCGGAAAGGTTATCCGGGCGGAACAGTCGTGGAAGGGGGTACTGCTCTTCATAGCTTCTATAACCTGTGGAAGGCTTTCCCCGGAGTAAAAAAACGTCAGGTTGTCAGAGGCATTCCTCAGGAGATTATCGACCGCCTTCTAAAAGTCGGCGGCACATCGGGACACGCCGAGATGTCCAAAGGTTACGATTTCGATTCAGTATGCACCGCGATTGATACGGAAATATACAAACTCGTGACATTCGAAATGCTTGAAGAAGCGGGTGTTTTTGTATGTGTGAATACCCTTTTGGCCGGAGCCATTATGGAGGTCTCCCGGATTAAGGGCGTGATAACAGAGAGCCGCTCCGGAAGGGAGGCGATTTACGCAAAATCATTTGTGGACTGTACTGCATACGGCGACCTTGCCGCTTACGCCGGTGCCAGATACACCGAACCCAACGATTACGCGGTATGCAATAGTATCGGCGTCGCCAATGTGAGCGTTGAGAAATACTACGAATTCCTCAAATCGCACGACGCCATTTTTCAACAGGCCGAAGGCCTCCGCAGTGGCAAGGACGGGCAAATAGTGCGATTGCAAGGCAGAACCGTCAATCTTCCCGACGGCTTCAGACAGGGGGCACGCAAGATCGGTATGTCAACCGTCACGACCACCGTTCACGACAACTATTTCATGTTCATAAAGCTCAATCTCAAAATGCCGGTCAGTCCGACAAGCAGAGACGCAGTGGCGAAAGCGGAATTAGAGTTGAGAAGGCGTCAGGCAAAAGCAATAGAACTATTCAGAAAATATGTCCCCGGCTGCGAAAAGGCATTTATAGCCAGAACCAGCCCCTCACTTAACATCAGACGCGGCAGACTGATTAAGTGCGACTATGACATATCACACGAAGATGTCATTGAAGGCAGACACTTTGACGACGACGTCATGGCTTACGGCTTTCACGACTCCGCGCCCCGCTTCCAAATAAAGAATGGCGGCACATACGGAATACCTTACAAAGCCCTGCGTGTAGCCCGAATAGACAATCTTTTAGCTGCCGGTATGATGATAACTTCAGACCATAACGCCCACATGTCCACCAGAAACACGGTATGCTGTATGGGACAAGGCCAGGCCGCAGGCACTGCGGCGGCTCTCTGCGCCGGTAAAAACTGTGGAACACGAGGGCTTGCATACAATAATTTGAGAAAGACTCTCGAAAACGACGGCGTATATTTTGAAAGTTAAAGTGAGTCTTTTCTTTTGACTTCTTCTTTCTTTTCCGCTATTTTATCTGCCTAAGAACACAAACACCCAGGGGCGGATTACTTCCTTGAATCGTCTGTTTGTCATTCCGCACTTGATGCGGAATCCAGAGCATTGTTAATGCTGGATTCCTGCCTTCGCAGGAATGAGGAACCATCAATTGACCGGCGACAGAGCATTAGAAGTGAAAGGTGAATTTGTACGGGGGCATAAGATGAGCGAAGGTAAATTAAAAACTGCGGTACTCGGTCTTAATGATAAGGGCCAGCTACTACTCGAAGCGGCATCCAAAATCGATTATTTCGAGATTGAGGCTGTCGCTGACAAAGACACCACGGTCGCCGAGAAAGTCGCTGCACAATACAAATGTGCCGGCTACGACGACTATCGGCAATTGATAACAACGATGGATTCCCGCCTGCGCGGCAATGACAAAGAAAACGGGGGTGACATAGGCTGTCTGCTGGTCGCCGCTGGTATGCATAGCTGCGATGAGTATGTGCGAATGGCGATGAAGAAAAAATTCAATATCCTTAAGCTGGCACCTGTGGCGAGGAATTTTGAAGAGGCGGCGGAAATTGTCCGGCTTGCGGAAAATGAAGATATAAAATTTGCCATTGCAAACGTGAGCCGCTTCGCCCAGAGCTTTCTTGCACTGCGACAGTTTCTGCAAGAAGGCCGGATCGAACAAGTTTATCTGATAACTGCCTTCTGCAATGCCGGCGACCAGAAGCAGCCTGCCTGGCAGACCGACCCGAAACTGGCCGGCGGCGGAGTGCTGCTGCACAACTGCTACCAGATTATAGACCAGATAATATGGAATTTCGGCACGGCCGAGCAGGTCTATTCATTAAACACCAACGCAGCGAGCGACAGACAACAACGCCTTTATTTGACGGAAGACACGGCGGTTGTGACGATGAAATTTAGCGATACGCTCAGCGGTAATCTGATAGCATCCCGGCGAGGGGGTATGGGGCCGGAAGAAAAATTCTTGAAGATATACGGTAAAGACAAAATCTTAGCGGTAACCGATACGCAACTTACCATAACCGATGGTCTTAGTCAGAAGAGCAAGAAATTGAAATACGACTATGATGAGTCTCGCTGGTATACGGCCCTGCTGGAAAATTTTGCGCTGAGTATACTACAGCCCACCAATAACAAGCTCTGCAGCAGCGGCAGGGAGAACCTGGCGAATATGGCTGTCATCGAATCGGCTTATCTTTCCGCCCGGACCGCCATGCCGGAGGAACCAGGGAAAATCCTGCAGATGGCGCAAATCGAGCCGACAAATGTTTAACCGGCCTATAAATAAAAAAGAAGCGTTTGACAGATAAGTTCTAATTGTCCTTTAACCGTTCCAGGACGGCACTGCGAAAGTCTTCTTTTCCCGTTCTCAATCCTTCACGGTTTCGATATCTTGATCCAATCCTTGCCTTCAAATAGGCCATACGATTCGCCGGAGCTGGGTGAGTGGAAAAGAATTCAATCGGGCGTACCTGCTGCTGGTTCTGGAGCATCTGCATGGTCTCAACCATCCCGTTAGGATCATAGCCGGCCCGAACCATGTAATCCAGGCCCGCCAAATCAGCGTCGCGCTCGTCCTTTCTGCTGAATCGAAGGCCTAAGATTTGGCGTGTCAGGTCGGCCGCTGTTAAAACAGACCGCGATGTGCTCTTAGAAGTTACGGCAGCAAGCAAAATGTCTATTCCAATCTCACGACTCATCAGGACGGCAGTATCGCGGGCAACAACGTGTGCCGTCTCGTGGGCCAGAATTCCGGCCAGCTGAGACTCGGTTGTCAAGTGCTTGAGCATACCCTTTGTGATAAAAATATATCCACCCGGCAGAGCAAGGGCATTAACCGAATCGTCGTTCAATGCCACGAAGTGATAGTCCCAGCTTCTTCTATGGCTGACACGGGCGATTTTCTGGCCGACAACGTCAACGTAATTTTGCAGACTGCCACTGTTAATTTTGCCGCCCATTTGTTTTTCAATCTCAGGAGCGTACTTTTTACCTATTGCAACATCCTGCTGCTCCGTCATAAACATAAGCTCCTCTTCGCCCGTTATCGGATTGACCGCACAGCCGGCACAAAGACACAGAATAAGACTTGTCGTCAGAAATCTTAATTTTGCACGCATTGTTGTCCTCACAATTAATAACAGCTCTGTTTTGAAATCTCAGCCATATCTATTATCAATTTCGTTTATTTTATACGGTAGTGAACCGTATAGGCCAGCAAAAAATCTGTCAGGATACTCGATGCTGGATACTCGATACTCGATGTCGAGATTTGGACACAGATTAACGCAGATTGGGCGGATTTATTGCTACGAAGGCACGGAGGCACAAAGAAGAATTAGACGGGATAACAGGATTAGGCGGATTTTGTTCAACCGCAGAGAACGCTGAGGTCGCAGAGCTTATTGTTATATACCAATAAAGAAATATAATTTTTATTCTCAGCGGTCTTTGCGATCTCTGCGGTTAATGACAAATGTAGAAGAACCGCATGGGCTGAAGCCCATCCTGCGGGGAATAGGAAGATGGGCTGAAGCCCATCCATCCTACGGGGAATAGGAAGATGGGCTGAAGCCCATCCTACGTGACTGGCAGACGAATTATTTTATTGTTCCAGGACCTCGGCGCCCTTTTCGCCAGTCCACTTAACATCCTCGCCTAAAGCTTTGATAGTTTGGCCGGCGATTCTTGAAAGGACCACAACAATTAAAGTAACTACCAGAAGCATTTTTCTAACCATCTTCTCAGCCCCCCTTTATTTGTGATAAGCCCAACCCCACACAATGTTTGTAGAAAATAGTAAATACTCTGCTAATATTATACAAACTACCGGCAGCGTTGCCAAATCTAATCTATCGCGTTTCCATATAAACACTTGCAAAAAGTCAGGGATTTGATAGTGTAGGGCTCATGTAAAAAACCGGAAGAAGCGGGATTGATAACCTTGAACCGGGCGAAAAGACTGCAACCCCGCCCAGACAGGCTGTGTCGCAATTAAGATTTTCCGAATTCCTGGCCCGATTTTGAGTGAAAAATAAAGGTCATTTGGCCAATTCTCAAATTATGACACAGCCTGAGAGGACGGGGCTAAACACAGTGGGAATGGTGGGGCAAGCTCCACCCTACAAGACTATATACGAAATACGAAAATTAAACCGAACCAGCGGCTGCTTCGCACGAGCCTACGCAGGATAGAACGGCTGGAGACGGACGCATGCTTTGCCAAGGCTTCGCAGGGCCGGTGGGCCGCAGCGTTATGCGGAAATCATATATACAATATTCGGGTGCTGGGATGAAAAGGGTTATCACAGAGATGAAACTGTATCACGTCACATTTGCGATAGTCTTTCTGATGATGCCGGCAGTCCTGATTCCCTCTTGTCGGACGACGGACAGCCATAATGGCAGCGAGAAAGGCGCTGCAGCAGCTGAGAGCGAGCTTGAACTGGTCCGACCCAGCAAGGACGGCACGGGCTTCGTCCGCGCTGAATCGGGCGCTAAGTTCGTCGCCTGGGGTTTCAACTACGACCACGACGATTCCGGTCGCCTCCTCGAGGACTACTGGCAGAAAGAGTGGTCGACTGTGGTGGAAGACTTCAAGGAGATGAAAGCGCTCGGTGCCAACGTTGTCCGGGTTCACCTGCAAACTGCGAAATTCATGAAGGGGCCGGAGCAAGCTAACGGAGCGGCCCTTGAGCAGCTTGCGCGGCTGGTAAAGTTGGCCGAGAAAACCGGGCTTTACCTCGACATTACGGGTCTGGGCTGCTACCATAAGAAGGACGTGCCGGAATGGTACGACGTGATGGGTGAGGCCAAACGCTGGGAGGTTCAGGCGCTGTTCTGGGAGGCGGTCGCGAAGACCTGTACTGAAAGCGGCGCAGTCTTCTGTTACGACCTTATGAACGAGCCTATCCTGGCCGGAGCGAAAAAAAAGGAGACTAATTGGCTGGCCGGCGAGTTCGCAGGCAAACACTTCGTACAGCGCATCACGCTCGACCTTGCAGGCCGCACGCGAAAGCAGGTCGCCAGGGCCTGGGTCGACAAGCTCGTCGCGGCCATCCGAAAACACGACGACCATCACATGATAACGGTAGGGGTGATACCCTGGGTCCACACTTTCCCAAAAGCCAGGCCGTTTTTTTACTCAAAGGAGGTAGCCGGGAACCTGGATTTCGTCAGCGTTCACTTCTATCCTAAAAAAGGTCAGGTCAACAAGGCCCTCACAGCGCTTTCGGCCTACGATATCGGCAAACCCCTCGTCGTGGAGGAGATGTTCCCATTGTCGTGTAGTATGGAGGAGCTGGCCGTTTTCATTGACGCTTCGCGCAAGATTGCCGACGGCTGGATTGGCTTCTACTGGGGCAAAACCATCGACGACTACACTGAGGATGCCGGTCTGACTTCTGCGCTCATCAGGAGCTGGCTAAAATACTTCAGCGCGAAAGCACCTGAGATTCTGCGATTTTAATGTTGACCGGCAGCAGAGCTGAGGGCTAACCGATAAGGAAGTGACGTGTTGCGTCGCGGTTGATTCTAAACGAAAAGGACAACCCTGGCAAAGCCAGGGTTTGTTTTTTAGAATGGGTGTGGTTGACCCCGGGAGGAGGGCGGACTAATCGGAAAAAATGTTTGAAAATCTCCGCCATATCCATTATAAGATGTGTTTTATTTTACACGGAAGTGAAATACTATGGCGGAACAAAAATTCTGTCAAGGCTGTAACCAAAAACACCACTGTCAAGAAGTTTACGAAAAGTTAGGCAATATAAAGGGCCCTCCGTTCGTTGTCGGCGCTGTGGTTGCATTTCCGCTGCCGATAGTGGTTTTTATTGTCTGTTTAGCAGCATTTGACGGGATTTTAGCCGACGTGACAAATAGCAAAGAAGTGCAAACAGTCGTCGGCTTCCTGTTGGCTCTGCTGGTAACTTCTGTCTGCATATTGATTATAAAGGCGATAAATAGAGGCCTTATTAAAAATAAATAATTCCGGCCATTTTTAAATATGAAGATTGAGACTAAAGGCAGATTTTCTTTTAGCGGCGGCGCTCATCCGGCCCAAAGCAAAGACCTTACGAGTGAAAGACAAATAGAGCCTGGTCCTGCCGTTGAACAAGTTGCAATAATGCTCAGCCAGCATACGGGTGCTGTTTGCCGGCCGCTGGTCAGAGAAGGAAACATGGTCCAGGCAGGACAAAAAATCGGCGACTCCGATGCATTTGTGTCGGCCCCCGTTCATTCGCCCATCAACGGCAAAGTAAAAGAAATCGCGCTGCGGTCCCATGCGGTCTTAGGACGAAGCCCGGCAATAATCATAGATGCATATCGCTACAATCCGACAAGGCGGTCATACTTTAAATTAAGAGATGATTTCGACGAAAACAACTATTCAGCGGAACAGATATGCGACGCCGTCCGCCAGGCAGGTATCGTCGGTATGGGCGGTGCGGGGTTTCCGACGAGGGTAAAGATAGAGCCCAATCCACGATTGCCGAAAGAGACATTGATTATCAACGGCTGCGAGTGTGAGCCGTATATAACGTGCGATTACCGGATTATGCTTGAGTGGTCAAACCGAATCATCGCAGGGGTCAAACTCGCGCGAAGGGCATCCGGCTGTTCAAAGGTCATCATCGGCATTGAAGATAACAAGCCGAGAGCGATAGAGGCGATGAACACAGCGTTGGAAACTCTCGCAGACAGTGACGGTATCAAAGTTGTTCCCGTCAAGACGAAATACCCCCAGGGTGGTGAAAGACAGCTTATAAAAGCGATTCTGAAAAAACATGTCCCCACGGGCGGCATTCCGCCGATGATTGGTGTTGTGGTACTTAATGTGGCCACTGCTGCGGCAATTGCCGAAGCGGTGGTTAGCGATTTGCCGCTAACTCACCGGGTCGTGACTGTTACCGGAGAAGGAACCGCCAATCCGGGTAATTATTATGTTCCGATAGGGACATCTGTCGGTGAGCTTATAGAATTCTGCGGAGGACTGAGAGAAGAAGCGGTAAGGGTCATTCTCGGCGGGCCAATGATGGGGGTAGCAATTGCGGATTTGACAACGCCTGTTACCAAAACCACCGGCGCTATAACCGTACTAACGGAAAAACAAATCGGCAGAGCCAAATTCGCCGGACGCCAAACACCCTGTCTGCGCTGCGGAAGATGCCTGGAAGTTTGCCCTGAACATTTGAACCCGACAAAAATCGCGCACGCCGTCAAAAATAATCTTTTAGACGTAGCGGAAAGTTATTATATGAGTGCGTGTATGGAGTGTGGCTGCTGCAGTTACGTCTGCCCGGCCAACATAGAACTGACAGGATATATCAAAACAGGCAAGACCCTTGTTGCCAGGCAAAAGCAAAGTTCGCTGTAATAACCAGGGACGAGGGACAAGAGACGAGGGACGAGGGACGAGAGACGAGATGGGAGATACGAGATACGAAGATATAACAGTTTCACCTGCGCCGCATATTAGCAGGCCGCTCTGGACGCACAGGGTCATGATAGACGTTATAATCGGCCTGGCTCCGGCTATGGCGGCGGCCGGCTATTATTTCCGTCTCAATGCGCTTATTCTTATCTGTACCTGTGTTATCTCATCAGTCGCGACCGAATGGCTCTGCAATCTAATCCGCAAAAAGCCTAATTCGGTCGGCGATTTCAGTGCCGTTGTTACCGGCATAATCCTTGCGCTGTCGCTTCCACCAGCTCTGCCTATCTGGGCAGCCATAATCGGCAGCTGTTTCGCCATTGCAATTGGGAAAATGGTTTTTGGTGGACTGGGCGCCAATATTTTCAATCCTGCCATGGTCGGCAGAGCATTTCTGACAGCCAGCTTCGGGATGATGATGACAACGTGGACGGTCCCGGCCACAATCGACGGCAAAATGCCCAGAATTGCCCCGGAAAACATGCTCAACGCAAGGACGCAGGCAACACCACTGTGGTGGAGTAAAAAGGCCATAAAGGACAAAAATGGTGCTAAAATCTATAACGAACAGCTATTTGAATCTACGTTTACAGGCGAGGTCGGCGGATGTCTGGGTGAAACGAGCACAATTGCACTATTAATCGGCGCCCTCTATTTATTGATAAGACGAACGATAAACGTTCACATACCGTTAGCTGTCCTGGTTTCTGCTTTTGCCTTCGCAGCGATTTTCTACATAATAGATTCTGATGCCTATATGCAGCCGCTGTTCCATCTGAGCACTGGGGCAATGCTGCTGTGCGCCTTCTTTATTGCAACCGATCCTGTCACGGCTCCTTTGACGCGGAGGGGAATGTGGATTTTCGGTGCAGGTGTAGGTACGATAACAATGCTAATAAGAATAGTAGGAGCATACCCGGAAGGCGTTATGTTTTCGGTCCTACTTATGAATGCGGTGACACCTTTGATAGACAGACTTTGTAAGCGTGTACCGGCAGGAGGTAAGCCTGGTGTCTAAGATAAAATACTTTGTCCAACAAAGCTGGCTGTTGATTGTGGCGTCATTCTGCTTTGGCCTGCTGATAGCGATAGCAAACGCCCACTGGTCAGACGAAATCGAGCAGAACAAAATCGATAAACTTAACCACCTAACTGCTGCTCTTCTTCCAAAGGCCAGGCACTTCATCGAGATAGACACAGAGATCGAAGTTGAGTCGGCCAAAGGCAAAAAAGTAAAAATTAAAGTTTACAGGGCCGTCTCTGACGCGGACGAATGTGTCGGCTGGAGCTTCAACGCCGTCGGGCCAGGCTTTGCGGACAAAATCGAGCTGGTTATTGCAGTAGATAAGGATTTTAAGACGATAGCCGGCTTTGACGTACTGGCCAGCAATGAATCGCCGGGCACCGGCGACAAAATCAAAGAAGACAAGTTTCGCAATCAATTTAAGGACATTGGCGCGATAAAACTTGAACTTATAAAGTCAGGCAAAGCAAAGGATAATGAAATCCTCGCAATCAGCGGAGCTACTATAAGCAGTGAAGCGGTTGTCAAGATAATAAATCACTATATCAAAGAAGTCAGGGAAGCAATGCAAAGTAAGGGCCTGCTCGGCAATGACAAAGAACAGTGACACTACTGCCGGTATTTATAAGGAAACGCTGCTGGCAGGATTGTGGCGTGAGAATCCGGTGTTTCGTCTGCTGTTAGGGATGTGCCCGACACTGGCGGTTACGGCTGCGGTCAAGCCGGCCCTGACGATGGGCCTTTGTGTTATCTTTGTGCTGCTGTGCAGCAACATCGTGGTCAGCTTGATGCGCAATCTTCTCAAACCGCACCTGCGAATCCTGATGTTTACGCTGACGATAGCAACTTTTGTTACCATAGCGGATTTGTTCCTGAAGGCGTTCGCGCTAAGAATGAGCGAAACTCTTGGCCCCTATGTCCCGCTTATTATTGTCAACTGCATTATCATTTGCCGGGCTGAGGCCTGCGCCAGTAAGAACGGCCTATTAGTGAGTTTCATCGACGCATTGGGAATGGGAGTCGGCTTTACATTAACATTGTGCGTTCTGGCTGGCGTTCGAGAGGTTCTATCAACCGGTGCGATTTGGGAAATTTCAATTTTACCCGCCGGCTTTGTGCCGTGGGCCGCGATGAGAATGCCGGTGGGAGCGTTTATAACCTTAGGGCTGCTGCTGGGACTGGTGAACGTGCTTAGCAGGAAGAAAGCTTGAGAGGTACGAAATAATGGATACGCTTAACATTCTACTTATGGGCTTTATATCTATCGTTCTGATCAACAACCTTGTTTTTACGAAGTTTTTAGGCATCTGTCCCTATCTTGGCGTATCAGGCAGAATCGATATGGCCTTCGGTATGGGTATGGCGGTAACGTTCGTCGTAACACTGAGCGGTACGCTGACCTGGCTGATTGACCATCTGATTTTGATGCCGATGAACCTGGAAGTTACGCGATACATCTGCTTCATATTGGTTATTGCCGGCTCAGTTCAGCTTGTTGAAATGTATGTGCGAAAATTTTTCCCCACACTTTATGAGAGCTTTGGGATATTCCTGCCGCTAATCACAACGAATTGTGCAATCTTAGGCTTGTGTCTGTTTATAAACCTGTGGGGCATTGACAATCTGCTCGAAGCAGTTGTGCTTAGCTTTGGTGCCGGCATCGGTTTTACTATGGCCATTTGTATAATGGCTGGTATACGAGAGAATCTAAATCTGGCTGATGTGCCGGAGTGCCTGAAAGGTGCGCCAATTACGTTGATTACCGCGGGTCTGCTTACTCTGGCCTTTATGGGTTTTGCGGGAATGATAAGATGACAAAGTTCGTAGTTATGAGTTCGTAGTTCATAGACTACGAACAACGGACAACCAAAAATGGACTACTTGGAATTATGGAATAGCGCCTGGCCGGCCGGGGTAACAATGTTGGGCCTGGGAAGCGGCTTTGCGGTTGTGCTTCTGATTGCAAGCGTGAAGCTAAAGGTCGAGGTTGACCCGAAAATCGAACAAATCCACAAGGCGCTGCCAAACCTCGACTGTGGCACGTGCGGCTTTGCCGGATGCGGGCAGTATGCAAAAGCCGTTCTGGGAAAGCCCGAATTGCTCGGCAGATGCGCGCCCGGCGGACAAGAAAGCACAAAAGCAATCGCAAAAATATTAAGCCTGCAGATCAGCGATTCAGGCCCTGCCGAAAGACCAATCGTGCACTGCCGTGCTCACGCTGCGGATAAAAACGTATACGGAAAATATCATGGCATACCAACCTGCACCGCCGCAAACGCGCTGGCCAATGTGCAGGCCTGCAAATTCGGCTGCCTTGTTTTCGGCGACTGCACATGGGCGTGCAGGTTCGACGCACTTCACATCGTTGACGGGCTGGCGACCGTTGACTATGAGAAATGCACCGGCTGCGGCGCCTGCTCAAAAGCTTGTCCACGTAATCTAATTGAAATGGTCCCTTTCCGTTGTGAAAATATGATGACTGTCGCCTGCAGCAGTAAAGAGAGCGGCAAGAGCACACGTGGAATGTGCAAAGTCGGGTGTATCGGCTGCGGCGTCTGTGCGAAACAAACCGAGATTTTCGCAGTCGAAGACAACTTAGCCCGGCTCGCTTACGAAAAATACGAGCCGACTGAGCAGACCGAAACCGCCTTCAACAAATGCCCGACCAAGGTGATTATCTATTGCGGTAAAACCACCCCCGAACCAGGAGCAGGGGGACAAAAGGCAAAAACATCATAACGCCCCTCGTTACAAACATGGTGTGTTTATTATGAGTTTGCATATTTTTTTTGCGTTTCTGCTGAAAAGTTTGTAATATTGCGGCTACGACAGCGACTAATTGCGTAATCTTAAGGGGAATTCGTTCGCAAGATTTTTTTAGGAGTTTTATTATGGTACAAACACCTTTAATTGCAGCAATTGACATTTATCTGATAGCACAGTTTACCTTTTTTTTGGTCATTGCACTTTTGTTTGCCGCTTACAAGACGATTTCAAGATGCCTGAGACACCGGGAAAAAAAGATGAAGATAGAAAAAGGCATTGTCGGCACTCAGGGCAAAGACGCAAGCAGCGCAAAATGGATTCGAAGCATCTACATAGCGGCGTCCCTGCTAATAGCCTCTTCGATTTCTATAGCGCTGGTTTTTTTAAATGAGGGCAGCCTGAGCCTGAATGGAATGCAATTTGTATTTTGTGTAATACCGTTCTGTGTGGGAATTGCGTATCTGATAAGAGGAATCCTGAAAAGAAAGAGTTACATCAGAAAACTTTGCCTGAATAACGGTGTGCCGTTTGAGACGGTTTATCCGCCCCAAAAGCAATGGATATTTCCTCTGTCACTGGGCCTGCCGCTGCTGATCTATGGGATTACACTACTGACACTTGGCATTGTTTACAGTTTTGGTGGCACGATTCTGCTCATATCAGTACTCGTTGCCAGTGTTCTCGGCGGCATGTTCTTTCTGTACGGCTTGCTGACGTACATCGTTATAGGCAGAAGAAAAGCCACTCCATAAACTCTTGTTGGCTACTTTATATATTTTTCTGCGCCGGTAGTTTTAATAATCTGATATTCCGGTTGGGAGGTTATTAAAATCGCCTCGGTGCCGGGGAGTTTTTCAATTAGGGCAAGGCCTTTTTCTGCCCCCATCACGCTGAGAGCCGTGGCCAGGGCATCGGCATCGGTTGCATTGTTTGCGATAATGGTTACGCTTGACAAACCTTCCGCGCTTGCACCAGTGGTGCGGTCCATGATATGGCTATACTTTCTGCCTTCAATCAAAACAAATCGCCGATACCCACCGCTGGTAGCAATGGCAGCGTTTGTCAATTTCAAGACCAGCAAAACCTCACCTGCACTAACAATCTGAGCTTGGTCGCGCCCTTGGGGTCCGGCGGGGTCCTGCAGGCCGATTAGCCATGTTTTTTTACCTGGCGGCGGCCAAAACGCCGAAATCCCACCCGAAAATGATTATCTAATACCGGGAACAGTGATGCATTTTCCACATTGGAAAACTTTTAATAAACCTGCGGTAGGTTACGCCAACAATCCATCGAGAGCAACCGTTGCATTTTGGGAAGGGCCGGCTAGTGCAGATGTTACCTTCGATGAACCGGTTTCTGGAATTAGCTTTTATTATGCTGCTTATTCTGATGTTACTTTAGAAGCTTATGATGACTCCGATACTTTGATCGGTACTGCGTTAGGATTAAGCAATTTACAACCACATCCGGTCTATTTTTCAAAATGGGATCTATTGGAGTTGGACGTGGGGGAAAACGTAATCACCCGCTTACGGATTGTAAGTATGGCTTATTACACACTTATCGATGATTTTTCTTATTGTCGGATTATCACCGCCATAGACGTATCCATTGACATCAAGCCGGGCAGCTATCCGAACGCAATCAACTTAGGCCCGCATGGTCTGGTTCCCGTAGCAATTTTGTCAGACGAGCAGTTCGATGCGACTACTGTGGACCCGGATACGGTCGAGCTTGCCGGAGCAGGCGTAGAGGTGCGAGGAAAGGGTAATAAGTACATGGCCCATGAGGAGGATGTGGACGGAGATGGCCTGGTCGACCTTGTGGTGCAGGTCGCAACTGAGAATCTGGCTCCCGGCAGCTTCCAGGATGGCTACGCAGTCCTGACCGCAGAGACGTTTGATGGTCAGCTTATTGAGGGCGCAGACGAGATTACCATCGTGCCCCCGGAGCAATAATGCCCTCATTTTGCCGAACAAATTGGCCGTGAGGATAATACTCACGGCCTTTTTTGCTTTTTAATTTTGTCACGAAAAGGTACAAAAATCACAAAAGATAATTGTTTGACACGGAGAAGCACAAAATTTATACTTGCTTTTATGGATAAGCAAGAGCTAAAAGAAAAGTTGCTGCAAGCAATTGTGCAAGATAAGCACCATGCGGATATTAAGTCCGTCGCCATATTCGGATCATACGTCAACGGTACGCCAACCGAGGACAGTGATGTCGATGTGCTTATAGACTTTGAGCCAGCCGCGATCATTGGTTTTTTTGCGCTGTCCGACATAAAAGACAATATTGAGACGTTCCTCAAGAGACCCATAGATCTGCTCACACCCCAGGCGATAAGCAAGTACTTTCGGGACGAAGTTCTGGAACAAGCCGAGTACGTCTATGAGAAATGACAGAACATATTTGACCCACATTCGAGATGCTATCGAGACCATCGAGGAATATCTTGAAGGTGTTGCCTACGAGCAGTTCACCTCCAACAAGATGATCATTGACGCTGTGGTAAGAGAGCTGGAGATAATAGGTGAAGCTTCAAACAACCTTAGCCAACAGTTTCGGCAGGAGCATCCCGGGATTCAATGGCGCCGAATGAAAGATATGAGGAACTTCCTGATTCATGAGTATTTCGGTGTGAATACAAAGATTGTTTGGGATACCTGCAAAAACGATGTACCAGCACTCAAAAGCCTTGTTGAAGAATTGCTCGGTGGCTAAAGCTGTTAGGCCGATGGCGAACTGTAGAACCTTTTCTGTTTGAAAATCATCCTTACTTTACATACTTTTCTGCGCCGCTGGTTTTGATAAGGTTATACTGAGGCGGCGAAGTAATCAAAATTGCCTCGGTTTGGTGTATTGTTTCGATTAAGGCAAGGCCTTTTTCAGTCCCCATCACGCTTACCGCCGTCGCCAGGGCGTCCGCATCAGTTGCATTTTGAGAAATAATGGTTACGCTTGACAAACCTTCCGCGCTTGCACCAGTGGTGCGGTTCATGATATGGCTATACTTTCTGCCTTGAATCAAAACAAATCGCCGATAGCCTCCGCTGGTAGCAATGGCAGCGTTTGTCAATTTCAAGACCAGCAAAACCGGGCCTGCACTAACAATCTGAGTCTGGTCGCTGCCTTGGGGTCCGGCGGGGTCCTGCAGGCCGATTAGCCATGTTTTTTTACCTGGCGGCGGTACACCAAAACACCGAATGTCCCCGCCGATGTCGACCATTCCGCCGATTGCCCCGCCGTTTTGCATTGCCTCAATTGCCCTGTCAATTGCGTATCCTTTCGCTATGCCGCCCAAATCCAGCTTCATACCATCAACGGCAAATCGCACCGTCATTTCGTTTGCATCAAGGTAGAGTAACTCGTAGCCGACTTTCGAGCGTGCTTGAAGCAGCTCGGCATCAGTAGGGACAGAATTTGCTTCGGCTGCTGCACGCCAGAGTTCGGCCAGCGGCCCAATTGTAATATCAAACGCGCCTGCGGAAAGTCTGCTAAACTCGACGCTTTTCTGCAAAACCTCGAATGTTGACTTGCTGACTTTGACCGCCCTTTTTGCCGCATCCCTATTGACCTGGCATATTTCCGAATCGCTTTTGTAATTACTCATCAGCTCATCAACTTTTTCAATCTCCGAAAAAGCGGTCTCAATACATTTCTTAGCTGTGCTCGGATCTTTAGCAATGGCTTTGAGGTGGGCCAATGTCCCCATAACCAGGCGATAGCTGCTGTCGGTCTCGACTCGCCCTTCAGGCCAAGAAAAATACAATGCCACAATCAAAGAGACGCCAACAATGATTGCAATCGCAAGCCGGCGATTTTGCTTATTCATAAAAACCCTTCGACGCATAACAATTGGTAACTGGTAATTGGTAACTGGTAATTGGTAACTGGTAATTGGTAATTGATAACCGGATAATAATCAATAGAAAATAATCAATAATCAATTTATAATGGCACTGTGAATAAAAGAGAAGTAACAATATTAGCCGAGCGCGTTGGGCGCGAGTTTCTGCCGTTTGTTCGCAAGCCGAGCAGATACATCGGTGGTGAGATAAATCAAATCAAAAAAGACCTGGCGCAATGCGGCCTGACGGTGGCGCTGTGCTTTCCGGATGTTTACGAAGTGGCGATGAGTTATACGGGTCTGACGATTATCTACGATATTATCAACAAGATCGAGGACGTGGCTGCTGAGCGGGTTTTTGCGCCCTGGATTGACGCTGAAAAAGTACTGCGCGAGAAAAAAATTCCACTGTTTAGTCTGGAATCCAGAGCGGCACTAAAAAGCTTTGATATCGTCGGTTTTAGCTTAACCAACGAGCTTTGTTATACCAATGTTCTTAATATGCTCGACCTCGGTGGCATCAATATCCGAAGCGTTGCTCGAGACGAAAACGAGCCATTGGTCATTGCAGGTGGCGGTATGGCAAACTGCTGTGAACCCGTGGCTGAGCTCATCGATTTGTTCGTACTCGGCGAAGGCGAAAAAGCTGTTGTTGAGCTGATACAATTGGTTAAGCGCGGCAAAAAAACCGGCCTGACAAAAAAAGAAATCCTTTTCCGCGCTGCTAAAGAATTCGATTGGGTCTATGTCCCCGCGCTCTACGAGTTTGAATATGACGGAGCAAAGATAAAAACATTTGAGCCGACTGTGCCTGAGCTGCGGCGGCGATTCAAAAATGCCGTCGTTGAAGATTTTGAAAATGCTGCCGCTCCGCTTCGCCCGATAGTTGCGTTTGCCGAGGCCGTTCACGAACGAGTAAGCGTTGAAATTATGCGCGGCTGTCCGGGGCGATGCAGATTTTGCCAGGCGAGCTTCTGCAGAAGGCCTATTCGCTGCCGGAGTGTCAAAAAGATTATAGATATTGCAAAGGCCTGTTACAAGGCAACAGGATTCGATACGGTCAGCCTGCTGAGTTTATCAACCGCTGATTATCCAAAGCTCGAAGAATTAGTCGGCGGCCTGCAGGCATATTTTCGAGATAAGTACGTCGGCCTGTCACTGCCAAGTCTGCGGGTTGAGCAATCGGCCATAGCTGGGCTTGCTGAATCGCTAAGTTCGGTTAGAAAAAGCGGGCTGACAATCGCCGTTGAAGCGGCCAGCGAAAGATTAAGACAGATTATCAACAAGCCCTTAAAAGACGAAGATTTGTTTGCCGCGGCGGAGGCGGCTTACCGGGCCGGCTGGCAGCGATTAAAGTTATACTTTATGGCCGGTTTGCCGGGTGAAACCGAACAAGATATAAAACAAATCGTGCATCTATCATTTCAATTAGCAAAACTGCGTAAAAAGGTCGACGGCAAAACAGCCAAAATCAACATTACCATAAGCTGGCTTGTCTCAAAGCCGCATACGCCGTTCGGGTGGCTCGGGCAAAAACCAAAAGCATATTTCGAACAGGCAAAAAAGCTAATACTGGACGAGAAAAGAAAACTCCACGCAAAGACCTGCCAGTTCAAGTTCCATAAGATAGAGCGCAGCGTGCTGGAGTCGGCGATAGGCCGAGGTGACAGGCGCTTATGCAACGTTATTGAAGCGGCCTGGCAAAGCGGTGCGAGATTCGATTTGTGGGACGAATGCTTCGACAATAAACTCTGGCAAAAGGCATTTGAGAAATTTGGAATTGATATTGAAGCCGCTGCGCAAAGGCAGTTTGGCCGTGAGGAGATTCTGCCGTGGGAGCATCTCGGCGGCCCGGACAAAGAGTATCTACTTGGGCATCTGGAGAAAGCGCAACAGTTAATTGGTTAATTAGTGATTGGTATAATTTTTGATGCTCGATACTCGATGCTCGTAAGGGGAACATCGTGGTGGTAAATATGAGAACCCCCCAATAAATTGGGGGGGCCAATAATTTTGAGATTGCCACGGCCGCATTCTGCGGCCTCGAAATGACAACTCCTTAAATCACGAGCGAGGGAGCAGCACTGTATTTTACGCTTTCTTCATTCCTGTCGGAAGCTCTATTCCAACAGGTCCCTGCGCTTCCTTGAAATCCACTATAATCTTAACCACAGCCTGTGGGTCATCCAGCACCGTGAACACATTCATATCTTCCGGGGCAATATGATTGTGCTCTTTTAACATCTTTTCCTCCATCCAATTAGTCAATCCCTTCCAGTAGTCACTTCCCATCAAGATTACAGGGAAAGAGGCCTGCTTTAGTGTCTGGATAAGTACGAGCGATTCGAAGAACTCGTCCATAGTCCCGTAGCCGCCGGGGAAGACTATAAAACCGTGAGCGTATTTCAAGAACATGACCTTGCGACAAAAGAAATACCTGAAGTGCAGTGACAGATTCTGGTACTTGTTCGGTATCTGCTCCAACGGCAGCTCGATATTGAGGCCGATGCTTTTACCGCCCGCTTCAGCAGCGCCCTTATTTACCGCTTCCATAATCCCGCTGCCGCCGCCGGTTATCACTGCAAACCCGGCCTTGGCTATTTCCCGGGCAGTCTGCTCAGCAAGTTTATAGTACCGCTGGTCCGGCTTTGCCCGTGATGAGCCGAAAAACGATACGGCAGGACCGACTGTACCAAGCTCATCAAATCCCTCGACGAACTCAGCCATTACCCTGAATATCCGCCAGAGGTCTTTGACCGGAGTCTCAACAATATCCATCATATCTCGTACCTCGATTCTCGATTCTCGATGCTCGTGTTGCGAATATCGAGTATCCCATTTTCTATTTTACAGTTTTTCTACCATAAATCCGGGTTGTTCGCAGCAGGACAATATCCCGAAATCGGACAATTCGCACAGTCAGGCTTACGCGCGCGGCAATACTTTCGGCCATGCAGAATCAATGAGTGACTGAAGACCGTCCAGATTCTCTCTGGCAGTATTTCGGCTAAATCAAATTCCAACTTTACGGGGTCACTGTTTTCAGAAAGTCGCAGGCGCCGAGACAGCCGAATAACGTGAGTATCACAAGCTATTGCGGGCTTTCCAAAAGCATTGCCGAGCACAACATTTGCCGTTTTTCTGCCCACGCCCGGCAGTGTGACAAGGTCTTCCAAGGTATCCGGGACGCTGCCGTCGAACTTCTCTATTATCGCTTTGGAAGCATTTTTGATACTGACTGCCTTATTGTGGTAAAAGCCGGTGCTTCTTATATCGGACTCGATATCTTTGAGGTCGGCTTTTGCCCAATCCGCAGGAGATTTATATTTTTTGAACACCTTCGAAGTTACCATATTGACCCTTGCATCGGTGCACTGGGCCGAGAGGATTGTTGAAATCAGCATTTGAAACGGATTCCTGAAGTTGAGCGCACTTTTCGCATCCGGGTACGTCGTTTCCAATATCGGCCAAATTTTCTTGACGCGCTTTGCCGCTTCGGCCTTATTGACCTTTATTTTTGTTGCTTTCTTAGCCATAGCTACTGTTTGGAAGGAAACTTTTCTAAAAGCTCTTTCAGCTCATCGGCAAAAAACTTTTCGCGCCATCGGACCGGCTCTTTTCTGCCCGGCACAAACAGCATACTTACCGGCACACCAGGTTCTTTGTACTTATTTTTCAAAGCGAAGGTGGCCGGATGATCCTTTTCAGTGGTGTCGGCTTTAATGGCCAAAACGTCTTTCTCCTTGATTAGATTTGCAACATCCTCGCGGGAGTAAACTATTTTGTCCACTACCTTGCAAATCAGACACCAATTTGCGGTAAACTTAATCAGAACAGCTCTTTGTTCTTCTAAAGCCTTTTCAATCAAAGCGGGGTCATACTGCTGCCAGCCGATAAGCTCACCAGCCGGTGCAGGTAAAAACGCCCAGCCCGCTGCGACCACCAGGACAACAGCGATAATTCTGACCAGCCACTTACGCCAAAGCACAGAAGCAGGGCTGACCCAGCTACCCCACATCCAGATGCAAAACCCGAGCACCACTGCAAAATAAATCACACCCATTCTGCGCATTTGCGGTAGTACCGAAATAAGCCACACGGCAATAACCAGCAGGAGAAATCCAATGGCCTGCTTAAATAACTCCATCCATCGACCCGCCTTAGGCAGGCGTTTTAACAAGCCGGGCATTGAGGTCAGTATTGCGTACGGCACGGCCATCCCGACACCTATAACCATTATCGCAACGGTCCCCAGCGGCAACCTCTGTGTTTGAGCCCAGGCAAAGGCGGCTGCCAAAATCCCAAAGCTGCAAGGCGTGCTCAAAACGGCAGCCAACAAACCCATGCCTACAGCCCCGGGATAGCCTTTGCCGGAACCAGATTTACTCGCAATCGAAGACGGAACCGTGACTGTAAAAACTCCGAACATAAATAGTGCCAGCACGACGAGCAGAAGTGCCATTCCGACAACAAAGGCCGGACTGCGAAATTGGTCGCCCCACTGCAAGACCGTTCCATAGAAGAGCTGCAAAATGATATTCGCCCCGGCAAGGCACGCGAAGAACAACAATATCCCAAGACAAAAAGCGAGGCCTAACGCTGCCGATTGCCTTCTGCCTTGCTTTGCCTGTTCGACAATGCGCATTACGATAAGAGGCAGAACCGGCCAGATGCACGGCATAATATTCAGCGACAGGCCCGCCAAAAGCGCCAAACCAAGAGCAAACCAGGCTGAATAACCTGGCCCCACCGGTGGTGCGACTTGCGCCAAATCCGGTAAGACAAATTTAGGTTCGCTCATCGCGGCATCGCTCGTAATTTTGATCTCTGTACCGAGCTGCTCAAAATCCGGCACAAGACATCGCATCTCCGAACACACTGCCCCATCGATGGCAATCTTCACATCAATGCCGCCAGCTGCGGCAGACTGGCTGACAGTAAACGGCAGAAACACTGTGAATTTCCCGCTGAAAACCTCAATTTCCAGCTTTAGTGTCTCGTCAAAATAGATCTGCGGCTGGGGAAACCTCGGCTCTGCGAACGTAATAAACTCCTGCTCCGTCGGTTTGAACGTGAGATTCATATCGCCCGGGGCCGAATCCGGCGATGCATAGAAATGCCAACCGTTTTTCAGCTCGAAATGAATGGCCAATGCGGATTCGCTGCCGGGGCGAACAACTTCATATTGCTGCTCAACCGAGATAGAAACAACATTGGTGGAAATTGCACCCCCCGGCGTTGTCGAACTCGCAGACGTTGTGTTCTCACCCAAGGCAAAGCAGTTGAACGCAAAAATGGAAACTGTCCATAATATCGCAGCAGCTTTTTCCCGCATAGACACCTTAAAAAATTAAAAACTAAAAAGTAGAAGGAAAAAAGTAAAAGTGCGGATAATTATATTCTCTAATTTTTGGTTTTTGATTTCTTTTCGTCTTTGGCTTGCTCGGCGGCCAACAAATCAGAAACCGTAGGCTTGTCCAACTTGCCACCTTCTATAATCAATTCGACATCATCAGCGTCAAGAGTTTCGTATTTCAACAGCGCCTTCGCTATTCGGTCAAGTTTGTCCTTGTTTGCTTCTATCAATTCTCTCGCTTTTTTATATGCCTCGTCGGCAATCTTTTTTACTTCACTATCGATGGCTTCAGCGGTCTTCTCCGAGTATTCCTTCTCGCCCGGCAGCACATACATCATATCCTTAAGTCCCGCATCCGGCCCGTAACTAATGAGCCCAAGCTTATCAGACATACCCCAGGTCAAAATCATTTGCTTTGCAATCTTGGTGGTCTGCTGAATATCCGACTGTGCGCCGCTGGATATATCATCGCAGAATATTTCTTCGGCGATTCGTCCGCCGAAACACACCTGCAAAAGTGCCATACAATATCTTTTCGTAAATATCGTTCTGTCTTTTTCCGGCAGGGCAAAAGTCGCTCCACCCATCGGCCCGCGAGGAATGATACTTACCTTGTGCAACGGGTCGGCATCTTTTAGCATAAATTGTACGAGGGTATGGCCGGCCTCGTGATAAGCGGTAATTTCCTTTTCCTTCTGGTCGATGACCCTGCTCTTTCTTGATCTTCCCCATCTGACCTTGTCCCGTGCCTCTTCGAGGTCGGCCATTTCGATACAGTCTTTATTTGCCATAGTAGCCGCCAGAGCGGCTTCGTTAATAATAGCAGCGAGGTCTGCACCGCTAAACATAGGTGTGCCTCGTGCCAGTCTTTCGAGATTTGCATCGGGCCCTAATTTTACATTCTTTGCATGGACTTTCAGGATATCCACCCGGCCTTTCAAGTCGGGCAGGGGGACAAAAATCTGCCTGTCAAATCTTCCCGGCCGAATCAACGCCTGGTCTAAAATATCGGCGCGGTTCGTCGCCGCTATCACTATCACCTGGTCGTTCGTATCAAAACCGTCCATCTCAACCAAAATAGCATTCAGCGTTTGCTCACGTTCGTCGTGACCGCCTCCGACAAAGCTGGCACCGCGTTTGCGTCCAATGGCGTCAACCTCGTCGAGGAAGATGATGCAGGGCGAATTGTCTTTGGCCTGCTTGAACAAATCTCGTACCCGCGATGCCCCAACGCCAACAAACATCTCCACGAAATCGCTGCCGGATATACTAAGGAACGGCACATCAGCCTGGCCGGCTATTGCCTTTGCAAGTAAAGTCTTTCCGCAGCCGGGCGGGCCTATAAGCAAGACTCCGCGTGGGATACGACCACCAAGGCGCTGAAATTTCTTCGGGTTTTTCAAGAATTCGATTATTTCAGCCACTTCTTCCTTTGCTTCTTCGATACCAGCGACGTCCTTAAATGTAAATTTGACGCGGTCTTTGTTTTGTACTCGATGCTTGCTTCGTCCAAACGACATTAACATTCCGCCGGCACCACCGCGAAGAGGGCGAGCAAAGAGAAAGTAGAAAATTGCCAATAATACAAGCAGCGGCAAGAGCCAGCTCAACAGCATAGTAAGCCAGATATGCTGCTTTGCAAACTTACACTTGACATCGCTGGCTGCGAGCAGCGTAGCAAGGCGCTCGCCTACGACATCCGGATTGTAATCAACCGCGAAAGAAACGGACGCCTTTTCGGCCCTGGCGGCAATACCTTTTTGATTAAATTTACCTGTGATCTCGGTTTCGCCAATTTCGACACTCTCGATTTCATTACTTTCAAGATACCTTTCGAAATCATCCCAATCGATGTTCTCGACCCTTCGCCATTGCTGCAGCATCATCATTGCCGTGAATATCACAACTGCAATTATAATATAGCTAAGCGGCCCGCGCCTGTAGCTGGGCAGCGGCGGCTTTTTCCCGCCTCTGCCTTGCGGGCCAGGACGCGGCCGAGCCGGCTTTTTGTTTTTAGCGTTACTCATACCTGATATTCCAGCTATGTGTTTATGCGTACATGAGCTGATGCGTTGACTCATCCAGTCATTGACGCATCCACGTTTCTACCATTCTTTTTCCATCAATTCTACGATTCTTTGTGCCAAATTGTTTGCTGCAAGAGCCGACGCATAGCTAAAGTCCTGCCTTTGGTACTCAGAATAGCTCGCCGAGGCAGTGACCGTCTGGTTGTCTATCAGTAATTCTCCCGTTTTCAGGTTTTTCCAGTTAACCACCGCCCTCAGCAGGACCTCTCTTTCCAGTGGCCGGCCGGTCTCACGCTCGACACTGAGTATTGATCCACCAACCTGTACGATTTGTCCGCTTATTACGGTGTCAGCGCGGTCTTTGCTGGAAATTATCTTGTACGGCGTTGCTGCCTCGATGCGTTTGGCCAAGGCATCGGACAGCTCGTATTCCACACCCCTGCGAAAGCTTTTGTTGTCAAACATTTCCAAGCAAACGCTGCTGACGTCTTGCGGAAACAGCGACTCGCTGGAATAGCCGCTCATTTCGGCGCATCCGCAAAACCCTAAACCCAACAAAGTGCACACGAGCACAAGAGCACCCGAGCAAAGGCCGCTTGTGCACTTATGACCACTGTTGACGTTTTCTTTCTTCATTTCTTTTTCTCTTCGCTACCGGAATTCTTAATAAGCATTTCCTTTGCCATTTTTGCAGCGTCAGTTTGCGGCCAATCACGTATTACCATATCGTAATAAAGGTTAGCTGACAGCTCATTGCCCCTTTTCTGATAATACTGGCCGACCTTAAATTGCTTAAAGGCTAATTGTTCGTTTATTAGTTTGAGTTTATCATCAATCTCATGTTCTTCGGCTTTTGGATATCGTGATTTGAACTTTTCGTAACAGCTCTTTGCACTATTGTAATAGCTCTCCGGATTAAGGGGTCGGCCAGTTAAATCTGAGGTATCATACTCAGGTCCTCTATACTTAGCGAGCTTACATCGGGCCATAGCAAGCAGTGCATCCTTAGCGACTTGGTCGGTTTTGCATTGCTCTTGAATCAGCGACCAGTTGTGATAAGCTTCGTCGAACTTTTTTCTTTCCTGATAACTTTCCGCCACTGCCACAGTTGCTTTTATTCCAATTGGGTCATCAAGACCAACTCGGTAACCAATCCCCTCCATAATTCTGGCGCCTTCAGCGTATCCCTTCATTTTGAAGACGCCGAGCACCCGTTTTTTCTCGCCCGCCAAAAAAGCCGTGGCAATGCGAAACCGCCTGTCCAAAGCGGCCTCATAAAATTTGCCTTCGGGACCGAACTCCTCCAGCAACCTGCGGTAGCACCTGGCCGCCTTGGCAAATTTCCCTCTGCAACGCAGCATCTCCGCCTCGATGAAGATATCCAAATCATTCGAATCGGGCCTTGCAATTTCGGGAAAGTCTGTTTTAAGCTGATTAAACGCCTGCAGAGCCGCCCCACATTGGCCCGTGTCAACCAACCTCTTTATTCGAGCCACTGTCAGCAGATACTTATCCTGACTTTGCTGCGATACGGACTTGAAATCCCGGGCTTGCCCCAAATGCCGGATTTCGGCCAGGACCGCCGAATAAGCTGACAGCAGCAACATTACGGCCAACACTATTACAACTCGTATTCCGTACTTTGGCATAACACACCTGCACCACTATTGACAATTCAGTTATATTATACCCGTTCTTGAAGCCATTGCCAACCCACAACTTAAAATAAAGTATCGGCTGATTTTCCCCCCATAATTGCAATTTTAGCGGCTTTTGTCCATCCAGCGAAGCTTGTGCCCCCCAAAGCAGGCAGCGGGGCGGAGCCAGGTCTTCCATGGATTATCTGAACTCTATACAGAACAAACAGGCAGGCCGGTGCAAAATTAAAAGATTCAAAAGAGCCGTGAAATACTCAGCTTAAACCCGTACCAATAAAAAAGGCCGCGAGTAAAATCCTCACAGCCCTTCTGCCGTCATTGCGAGGAGCGAAGCGACGCGGCAATCTCAACCCCAATAGAAAATAGTCAATAGTAAATATTCAATCCCTTATCACTCCGGCCCGGCTTCCTCCAGCCAGTGGGCTGCAACTATGGCAATGTCCAGGAAATTCACCTTACAGTCACGATTAACATCCCCCACCGGGAACGGATGGCCTGCATCTCCGCAGAACTCGTACCTTTCATACGCGCCCATCTCCACAATCTCCGGGTAACCCGTTGCCGGAACTCCGGTATCGTCAGTGAGTGGGTCGTCTGTAAAACGCGCATTGCCCCCCAAATCCAGCGGCGTCCGCTCACTCGTATTGCCGTCCTCATCCAGGTCAACCGTGTCAGCCGGTACCGAGCTATTATCGCCCGCATCGATGCAGGGAGAACCAGCCGCAAGCTCCAGGTTATCATCTCCTGTTCCCACCACATCATCCGGCCCGTCCGCGTCCTTGAACAGCGGATCATCACCGATATTACCTTCGCCGCCCATAGCGCCTGTCCAGCCCTGAACGCAACTGTAGTTAATCACCGGCTTGCTGCTGGAGTTGTAAATCTGGGCGGACTCATCCATCCCGCCGCTATCGCTGTTGCCCGACAGGATACAGTTAGCCAGTATCTTGTTGCTCATGTAGTTGTGCATCCCGCCCCCCGATTTTGCCGCATTGCCGCTGAAGGTGCAGTTAGTCAACGTTATGCTGCTGTCATAGTTTAGTATCCCGCCACCGTCCTCGCCTGCCAAGTTGCCGCTGAATGTGCAGTTAGTAAGCGTCGGGCTGACCTTCTCGTTGTACATCCCGCCGCCGTCCACGTATGCTGAGTTGCCGCTGAAGGTGCAATTGGTCAGTGTCGGGCTGCTGTGGTCTATGTTGTACATCCCGCCGCCGTTTCCTGCCCAGTTACCGCGGAACGTGCAGTTGGTAATCGTCGGGCTGCTGTAATACCCATTGTACATCCCACCGCCGTCGGTTTCTGCCGAGTTACCGCGGAACGTGCAGTTAGTCAACGTTATGCTGCTGTCATAGTTTAGTATCCCGCCACCGTCCGCAACTGCCGAGTTGCCGCTGAACGTGCAGTTGGTCAGAGTCGGCCGGCTCTGTTGGTTGTACATCCCTCCACCATCGCTCCCTGCCGCATTGCCGCTGAAGGTGCAGTTAGTCAACGTTATGCTGCTGCCATAGTTTAGTATCCCGCCACCGTCCTCGCCTGCCGAGTTGCCGCTGAATGTGCAGTTAGTCACTGTCGGACTGCCTGCCTTGTTGCACATCCCGCCGCCCTGTACTGCCGAGTTATAGATGAACGTGCAGTTGGTCACCGCCGGGCTGCCGGCGTCGTTGTACATCCCGCCGCCGTAGCCCGCCGCTCCTGCACCATCGGCATTGCCGCCGGTAATGGTGAAGCCATCAAGGATGGTCGTGGCATCGGTCCCCTGGCTGGTAACGACGTGATAGCTGTTGTCCCTATCCAATCGTTGCAATCCGATGTCGCCGCTGAGGATGGTTTCGTAGGCACTTGGGTCGCGCTGCTCCCAAGTTCCCCCTCCGGAAGGAAAGCCACCATAGATAGCCACATCATTTATGAGCTGGAACGTCGCCCCCCGGTTTCGGACCGTCTGTCCGCCCCCCCGATCGGGTCTATAGATACCCTCGGCCACCCAGATGTCCATGCCTGAGACCGCGGCGTCAGTCAGTGCATCCTGGAGATAATTGTAGGCATTGGCCCAGCTTGAGCCGTTGTTGGCGCCAGTGGCATCGGCATCAACGAAAATGCGATTAGCATGAGTGTAACAACCCCATAACTCGCTTCCGTGCGTGCCATCGTCGGCAGCAAAAAACAATGTGCCGTTGACGTTCGTCAGATGGTAAGGCCACGAACCGCCGGCTCCCGGATAGATATCTTTGACCATCTCCGTATTCGTCCCGTTAGTTTTCCATAATTCCCCTCCATACGTCCCATCGTCGGCACTGAAGAACAATGTGCCGTTGAAGTTCGTCAGCCCTCCATACAAAGGAATCGAACCGCCTCGCGGATTGATATCGGCGACCATCACCGTGCCGGCTTCGGTGCCGTTACTTTTCCATAATTCTTCTCCGTGCGTGCCGTCGTCGGCCCTGAAGAACAATATGCCGTTGACGTTCGTCAGAAATCGAGGAAACGAACCGTAACCTCCCGGATTGATATCGGCGACCTTCACCGTGCCCATACTGGTGCCGTCACTTTTCCATAATTCAGGTCCGTACGTGGGATCGTAGGCCTTAAAGAACAATGTCCCGTTCAAGTTCGTCAGCTCTTCAGGCCGCGAATCGACGCCCCACGGATAGATATCTTTGACCATCACCGTATTCGTCCCGTCACTTTTCCATAATTCCCTTCCGTGCGTGCCATCGTCGGCACTGAAGAACAATGTCCCGTTGAAGTTCGTCAGCCATTGAGGAACCGAACCGTCGGCTCCCGGATTGATATCCGCGACCATCACCGTGCCGGCTCCGGTGCCGTCACTTTTCCATAATTCACATCCGTTCGTGCCATTGTCGGCAGTAAAGAACAATGTGCCGTTGACGTTCGTCAGCTCACAAATATACGAATCGCCGGAGGGATTGATATCTTTGACCATCACCGTTCCGGCTTCGGTGCCGTCACTTTTCCATAATTCTCCTCCGTACGTTTCATTGCCGGCACTGAAGAACAATGTGCCGTTGACGTTCGTCAGAGAAGAAGGACACGAACCGGCGTTAATTCCCGGATTGATATCTTTGACCAGCACCGTGCCGGCTTCGGTGCCGTCACTTTTCCATAATTCTTCTCCGTGCGTGCCGTCGTAGGCAGTGAAGAACAATGTGCCGTTGACGTTCGTCAGATGATAAGTATACGAATGGTCGGCTCCCGGCCAGATATCTTTGACCATCACCGTGCCGGCTTCGCTGCCGTCACTTTTCCATAATTCTATTCCGTGCGTGCCATTGTCGGCAGTAAAGAACAATGTGCCGTTGACGTTCGTCAGAGAAGAAGGACCCGAACCGACGTATCCCGGATTGATATCGGCGACCATAAACGGCTCTTGCGCTTCGCAATAGCCGCTGATACCGAGCACCACCAGCAAAAATACGGATATTAGCAGCGACGTTCTCAGATTTGTAGTTCCACCCATTTTTTAACCTCCTAAAAAAAATGTTTTTATTTTCGCATTTTCCACATTATGGTTACTCATCGGCCTAACGGCAATTCAGGGGGACAGGTGCTAAAAGTGCCGCTTTTAGCTACCCTCCTCACGGATAGCCTAAAATACATCAGTATTTATACTATACCGGCTGTTCTTCTCATTTTCAAGAAATAAATGATTTTTTTGACCTCCTTATGCTGCACCTTCGGTCCTTAAGGCCAAATATACCCTCGATACCAGCATCCAACTTTAGCTCACTTTAGGCACTTTAGTTCACTTTAGCTCACTCCTCACTAACGAGCATCAAGCATCAAGCATCGAGTATCGAGAATCGAGAATCGAGCATCGAGAATCGAGCATCGAGAATCCAACTTTAGCTCACTTTAATCTCTCCGCGAAACCTGTGGCTAAAAATAAAAAAACCTCCACCTCAAATCCCTCTTTCAAAAACCACGATTCTTAAAGCAGTCCATAAGTATATATGCATATACTTATATCTCTGTGCAAAAACCACAAATCCCTCTTTCAAAAACCACGATTCTTAAAGCAGCCCATAAGTATATATGCATATACTTATATCTCTGTACAAAAACCCCGCTGTCTAATCCCCATCCAGCTCAAATAGCTCGCTGGTGGCCTTGTGAATGCGAGCTATGTTTTGTACATCGAGATGATAATAAACATGGAACCCTCTCTTCTGAAATTTTACAATGCGTGCGTCTTTCAGAACTCGAAGATGCTGAGAAGTTGCCGACTGTGATATACCCAGTTGCGATGTCAGTTCAGTAACACACAGCGCTCGCCGCTTAAGAACCTGCACAATGCGTATCCTTGCCTCAACCGAAAGCAATTTAAATGCCCCTGCCAGCTTTTCCGCATCAACCATAACTGCTCACCTCCATATTTAACACAACCTGATATCGCTACCAAACAGCAGCACATAAGCATATATACATATACTTATATCTCTGTACAAAAACCACGATTCTTAAAGCAGTCCATAAGTATATATGCATATACTTATATCTCTATACAAAAACCACGATTCTTAAAGCGGCACATAAGTATATATACATATACTTATATAGTATTGTTGCAATTGTCAAACTGAAAACAAAAAACTTGTCCTGAGCTTGCCTGTACTGCCTGTCCTGAGCCTGCCGAAGGGAGCTTGTCGAAGTAGTCGAAGGAAACTACGAACTATGAACTACGAACTGAAATTTTTCGACCAAAAGCGCACATAGTAACCGGCCAAATCTGAAAAAAATAAAAAAATCTCCACCTCAAATCCCTCTTTCAAAAACCACGATTCTTAAAGCAGCCCATAAGTATATATGCATATACTTATATCTCTGTACAAAAACCACGATTCTTAAAGCAGCCCATAAGTATACATGCATATACTTATATAGATGAATCACATCCCAGGCGAAGCCTGTCTTGCCTGCCCGACCCCTTTAACCTCCACCTCAAATCCCTCATTCAAAAACCACGATTCTTAAAGCAGTCCATAAGTATATATGCATATACTTATATCTCTGTACAAAAACCCCGCTGTCTAATCCCCATCCAGCTCAAATAGCTCGCTGGTGGCCTTGTGAATGCGGGCTATGTTTTGTACATCGAGATGATAATAAACATAGAACCCTCTCTTCTGAAATTTTACAATGCGTGCGTCTTTCAGAACTCGAAGATGCTGAGAAGTTGCCGACTGTGATATACCCAGTTGCGATGTCAGCTCAGTAACACACAGCGCTCGCCGCTTAAGAACCTGCACAATGCGTATCCT
>JAUXAB010000054.1 GCA_030615025.1 Phycisphaerae bacterium
TGCCTTCTGTCTTCCGCCGCCTGCCCGAGTCCGAATCCCCGCCAGTCCGAATCCCCGCATGTCGTGGGTAGGGATCCTGCGTTTCTCCCTTCATCATTCGAAATTCCTTGTTCGATATTCGATATTCCTTACTAAGGCGAAGAATCTCCAACAATAATCAATCATCAATTATCCTTAATCATTGATATGGCAGGGACCCAGATATTTATGTGCTTATAAAGCACTTTTTTGGTCATTTTTGGTAAGAAAAACAGTTTTATTATGCTTTTTATCCGTTAAATCTCTAATAAACAGCCAGTCTAAAGAATCCCTCTTTTGCCGGCCTGCATATTCTTATGCGGCCCATCCCCGATGGCCCAGCGGACGCTGGCCGCAGGCTTCACAGATACTGGTATCGAGAAAGCCGCTGCCAAGTCCGCACCGGCTGGCAAAAATGAAATCTCTGTAAATCCCATTATCCTGTCTAAAAACCCTCAGCGCTCTCTGCGTTCTCCGCGATGAACTATTCTCTTTAATCTGTGAAATCTGTAGTTCAACAATCTGTGCAATCTGTGGTTAAAAATCAACCAAAAGCGCACATACCTAACACCAAAAAACAAAAAAAATAAAAAAATTTTAACTCCTTTGTTACCAACAAGTTAATCCTGTAAATCCTGTCAAAAACAAGCCAATTTTCGCATCAAACGCGCACATCCGTCCAATTATAGAGGCGCTTCTTTTTTTTGCGGAAGGCCAAAAAGAAGGAAATGGTGATGAGTGAATGGTGAATAACCAATGAACCATTTAACCACTTACGAGCATCGAGTATCCAGTATCCGCCATTGGGCGTCCTGTGGAGAGAATCCAACTTTAGCTCACTTTAGGCACTTTAGCTCACTCTTCACTAACTGGCCCTTTACAACTGTAGAGAGATCTTTACAAATCAGACTTTTTATGCAAAACAAAGCCAAATATCTGAATGAACAAATGAATGTAACTGCTTTCATAACAAGGGGATATGAAAATAAATCGCGCTTTCTGCCTCCGGGAAAACAAAGCCAAACAAACCCAAACAAAGCCAAATTCAAAAAGGCCAAAATGAACGTAACTACCTTTTTGGCAAAGGATTATGAAAATAAACCGCCCATTTGGGCTCCGAAAAAACAAAGCCAATTTTCGAAACGACAAAAACCAATGCAAACCTCTTTGCCGCAAAGGATTATGAAAATATTGCCAATTGGACACTTGGTCAAAACGAACCCAATACGAACCCAATCAAAGCCAAATTCAAAAAGGCCAAAATGAACGTAAATAAAGTATTAACAGAGGATTATGAAAATGAACGCCTTTGCAGACGCGGGGAAAACAAACCCAATACAAAGCCAATACGAACCCAATCAAACCCAATTTCAAAGGAGTTTCCCAATGTCGAAGTCGAAGATCCGGCCTTCCGTGGACGGAAACAGAGCCAATCAAGACCAAACGAACCATACACATTTTGTTTACGGAGTGGTTCAGTCTTCGGCAATTTCAGCATTTTCATCATTGCCACCCGTATATTCCGGTACGAGCTCTTTGATTTTCTGAACTATCTCGCTGTAGTTTTGCGCCTGGGAGACGGTTACCAGCTCATTTATAGCGGTGCGAAGCTTATCTCGGTCCATCGGAATATTCTTCCATATACTGATTTTGGGATGCCTTGTGCGCTGCATATCTTCGCCTTCTATCGAAAGCTCTTCAAAAAGCTTCTCGCCGGGTCTGGGGTTCGTGAAGGTTATTTCGATGTCTTCTCCGGGCTTGAAACCGCTGAGCGTAATAATGTCCCTGGCCAAATCCAAAATTTTCACCGGCTCGCCCATATCAAGCACGAAGATTTCGCCGCCTTTTCCCATTGTTGCTGTCTGCAGGACGAGCTGGCTTGCTTCCGGTACGGTCATAAAGTACCGCTTCATCCTGGGATGCGTAACGGTTACGGGGCCGCCCTCAGCTATTTGCTTCTTGAAGATAGGTACAACCGAGCCATCGGAGCCAAGCACATTACCAAACCGCACAGTCACAAAATGTGTTTTGCTGGTTCTGCTTAAGTCCTGAATATACATTTCAGCGATTCGCTTGGACGAACCCATTATGCTGGTTGGATTGACGGCTTTGTCCGTGCTAATCATTACAAAATTAGCAGTGCCGTAATCATTTGCAGCGTCAGCGACGATTTGCGTGCCTACAATATTGTTCTTGATAGCTTCTCCCGGGTTTAGCTCCATCAGAGGCACATGCTTGTGAGCGGCAGCGTGAATGACGACTTGCGGTTTGTACGTTTCAAAAATTCCCTCTACACGTGTTTTGTCGGTAATATTGCAAATGACCGCTTTTATAGAAATACCTGGAAATTGCTTGCGCAATTCCCGCTCCATGTAAAACAGCGGATTTTCGGCCATTTCGGCGAGCAAAAGCAGCTTCGGGTTAAAATTACACACCTGTCTGCACATTTCTGAACCGATGGAGCCACCGGCACCGGTAACGAGAATTGTTTTATCTTTCACAAAAGCTTCTATTGAATGCAGGTCAAGCTCGACAGCTTCTCGGCCGAGCAAATCGTTAATATCGACATCTCGAATCTGAGAAACACGTAACTTACCTGAAGCAATATCGGTAAGAGATGGTACGGTCCGAAACCGAATTTTAGTACCTTTGTCGAACACCTGAACAACGCGCCTCCGCTGGTGATGGGTAGCTTCGGGCATTGCGATAGCAATTTCTTCGATGTTGCGGTCCTCGCAGATTTTGGGCAGTTGCTCTACAGTACCGAGTACCTGGATTCCATGTATATTAGTGCCTTGTTTGGCAGGGGTATTGTCGATAAAGCCGATCACGTCGTATTGGGCGATGGGCATGCGGTGGATTTCCCGCAGCAGAGCTTCGCCGGCATTGCCTGCGCCGACTATGAGAAGCCGCTTTAATCGGCCAGCTTCGACAGTACGGAACTCCTCAAAGTATAACCGTATTACCATTCGCAGCCCGGCCAGCAGCACAACCGTAGCAGCCATATCAAGCAGAAATATGCTTTGTTCTACAGCCGCTATCTCATAAAGATATCTGCGAATCGGTGTGATATTCAGCACTACTGTGAACCATAGAACGAAAATTATTATTATGCTCAGAACCGACGCCCTTATGATTCCGAAAAGATCCGATATCCCGACATAGCGCCACCAGCCGCGATATTGCTTGAGAAGCCCGAACACCGGCAGCTTGATGATTATGAACAATAGTAACAAAGCAGGGTACTGATTTACAAACCAACCGCGTTCGAACCGCATATTCTTTGCCACCAGAAAGGAAAGCATCAAAGAGGCAGCGAAAACAACTATGTGAGCAAGTACAATCAGTGGCTTGCGGAAACGCAGTAAGGCGGAAGGGACAGGTAACAACTCTGACGGGTTTTGATTCCTGTTTTTTAGCTGTGTATTTGTGTTTGAGTCAGGCATATTTTCTCAGCACTATAGTTTCTCCCCATAATTGCTCAAAAACATAATTATAACAACAGTTTAAGAATATGTCAAGAAATTCGCTCGCGGACATCTTTGTTTTTGGAAGGCTTTGGCTGCAAGGCGTGAGTCTGGAACTTAGTTGCGGTATCCTCACATACGTTGCTGATGAGCTAACCCGAAAATTCTGTTATTTTGATACGGGGCCAGGATAACAGCAGGGCTGTAAGAAGCCACTGGTCAAAACGCAGAAGGCACAAGTCAGAAGCAAAAAGGTGCGGGGGCGGTTGACTTTTTGATAGTAATGCGGGAAAATAAATGCTTTTGTTCGTCATAAAATTTGAAATCTTTATTATAAGGAGACACAAATGTTTAACGGTATTTTTCACATTCCCCGGCCGGTCAATGAGCCGGGTTTGCAATACGTACCAGGCAGTCCGGAACGTGCGGAATTGACCGCTAAGCTGAAAGAGATGCTCGGCCAGGAGGTAGAGGTGCCGATGATAATCGGCGGTGAGGAAGTACGCAGCGGCAAACTCGCAGATATCCGCTGTCCGCACGACCATCATCACGTGTTAGGCAAGTATCATCAGGCAGACGCAGAGTTCGCTATTAAAGCGGTTGATGCGGCAGAGAAAGCCAAGCGGCAGTGGGGACAGATGCCATGGGAGTCCAGGGCTGTGGTGCTACTTAAGGCAGCGGAGCTGCTGGCCGGCAAATACCGCCAGACGCTCAACGCGGCTACCATGCTCAATATGAGCAAAACACCACACCAGGCGGAAATCGACTCGGCGTGTGAGCTGATAGATTTCTGGCGTTTCAACCCACATTTTATGGAGGAGGTGTATGGTGACCAGCCGATGTCAACGCCAGGGGTGCTGAACTACATGGAGCACCGCCCGCTGGATGGGTTTGTTCTCGCGATATCGCCGTTCAACTTTACGTCAATTGCAGGCAACCTCCCGACTGCACCGGCGCTGATGGGCAACACAGTGGTGTGGAAGCCGGCATCGACCTCAGTATTGCCTGCGTATTTTATCATGAAAATCCTGGAAGAAGCGGGTATGCCGCCGGGAGTTATCAATATGGTTCCTGGTCCTGGACCGGTTGTCGGCCCGCCGGCCCTGAACGATGTCAGACTCGGCGGTATTCACTTTACCGGAAGCACGTATGTGTTTTCAACAATCTGGCTGGCAGTCGGCTCAGACGTTCGCAAGTACGTCTCATATCCTCGAATCGTTGGCGAGACTGGTGGAAAGAACTTCATATTCGCCCACGTAAGTACCGATATTGAGGCTCTGGTGGCGGCGTTAGTGCGAGGCGCATTCGAATATCAGGGTCAAAAATGCTCGGCTGCTTCACGAGCGTATATTCCCGACTCGACCTGGCCGCAGGTCAAAGAGCACATGCTGAGTGAGATCAAGGACATTAAGATGGGCAACGTAACGGACTTTAGAAACTTTATGGGTGCGGTTATCGACGAAAAGGCGTATGAAACCATCAGCGGTTATATCGAATACGCCAGGAGTTCGCCGGATATGGAAATTATCGTCGGCGGGGGATGCGACGACTCGACCGGATACTTTGTTGAGCCGACCGTCGTGGTAAGTAAAGACCCGAAGTCCAAGCTGATGGTCGAAGAGATTTTCGGCCCGGTGTTGACCATATATGTCTACCCGGAGGCCGAATATGACCAGACGCTGGAGCTGTGCGACCAGACCTCACCGTATGCGCTAACAGGGGCAATCTTTGCTCTGGACCGTGGTGCGGTCGTCAAGGCGATGGATACGCTGCGTCACGCGGCAGGTAATTTTTACGTCAACGACAAGCCCACAGGTGCGGTCGTGGCCCAGCAGCCATTCGGCGGTTCACGGGCATCAGGGACAAACGACAAGGCTGGTAGCTGGCTCAACCTGGAGCGATGGGTTTCGCCGCGTGCCATTAAGGAAACATTCCTGCCGGCGAGAAACTTCCGTTATCCGTATATGGGAGAAGAATAGCTGCACTGGCAGATGGCGGATAGCGTATATGAAGGAACTAATTTTTGTTTTGAACTGCCGTATTTGAGTGGGTAAGATGTAGTTAAGTTATTTGTGAAAGGCGGCTAATGAGAAGGGTCGAAAGTGCAAAACTGGCGCAGAAAGAGCGACGTTCGATACTTGAAGCATCCCGGGCTCTCAAGTTTGATTTGCCTGTAACGCGAGTGATATTGTTCGGCTCAAAAGCTCGTGGCACAGGTGAACCTGATTGAGACATTGACCTTCTTGCACTCACTTCCTGCCCCGTTGCGTGCAGCTATCTCTGACCGGTTAGCTGACATCAATTTGCAAAATGATGTTTTGTTGACATCAGTTGTAGTATTCGAACAGGACTGGTCAAATGGGCTAATTCACTATATGCTGATTCACAGTGAAGTTGAAAGAGATGGATGTGAGATATGAATGAGGGTCACGTTTTTCTCATTCTGAGCGCCAGTGAAGAATTTGAGCAGCGAAGATGAGATTCTTCACTTCGCTGCGCTTCGTTCAGAATGACAAGGGGAGTGGTCTTATCGACGCCGGATAATTTCACAAAAGATTATCTATCATACAAGCAGTCATTTTCGAGATGGATGCAAGCACAGCATGCGCGCCGGCAGAATGATAGTGCTGTAAAAAAATGCTCTTTGCGTTTTTGGTATTTTTGTTGTAAAGCAAAGCGCGTCGGACAGAGGCAAGCGTACAGCTACCGGTATCTTCATCTGACCCTGCCCGGATATACGATGGCGGCGATGAGTGCGGGGCCGTATCGCTGCCACAGGCGTTCTGAGTTAAACCTATCGGCGGTGCGGGGCAGTTCGAGGGTTATGGTAGGTATGCCGAGTGTAACTCCGGCGTAGGAGCCTAATGAGCCGGGCTTTGCGCCAAGCTTTTTCAGTGGCAGGTTACAATACTGGGCCATTCGGTTTGCCAGTGCACGGCTGGGCCCATCGTAGTCAATACAGGCCAGCGGCTGGTGAATGCTGACGATACGGTCAGGAGCGTATTGGTGGATGAGCTGTACAATGACGCGGGCCTCCGGCTCCGAAAGTGCGGTGCGTCCGAACCGGCTGCTGTTAATACGATTGGCTGTTGCGAAGTTGCGGTTCAGGTCCACACCATTAGCGTTGTAACGACTGTTTCGGGCCACGCCATCTGGATTAGCTACGGGCAGAAGTACGACCCTTCGTTTCTCTAACAGTTGCGGGTGCTGTTGGAGATACCTGGCCAGTCGGCGGACAAGTGGTGTTCCGGCTTTCTCGCTGCCATGTATTGCCGCCAGGATAAAAATAACGTCGCGGCCTTCACCGAGCACGAGACATTCAATAGGCTGATGCTCGACCGATCTACCGACAATACGCCGCTGTACGACCAGCTCATCCGGTAAGCTTTTCAGCCCTCCAACTATCTCCGGATACGGCGTCGGCTTGTAGCAGCCGGCGAGGGCCAGAACAGTAAATAGGGCACAAACTGTCAAGATAATGGACCATTTCCTGTTCATCCTGTTAGAAATCTCGCTTTTTGTAGAATGTTCCGCGCCCATAGGATTTCTAACGGCGTTTAGCATATTAGTGTTCGTTTTAGAATTTCTAACAGGATTCATATCAGGTATTCTTTCAGTGATTCGTCTTTTGTCAGCAAAAATAGGAACACGCCAGGATTATAAACTTTTGTTGCTGCGATTAAAGGCAAAAAAAGACGGCGGTTGGAAATTGAGATTCTTGGCGGAGTTTACCCTTGAGCGCAGCGAAGGGCCAAAAATGACCAGCGGCAGAGGTGACAGGGAGGGTTTCTGAAATCTTGACATAGCTGTCTGAAACTGGGACAATCGCTGATGATTATGAATAGATTTGAAACCGACAGTTTGTTTGCAAAAATGGAAATGGATTCCCGCTTGCGCGGTAATGACAGTAGGGAATATCGAATATCGAACAAGGAACAAAGAACGCCGAAGTAAAGAAGCGCGGCAATGGCATAAGAAAAGCACGAGATGACAGGCGCTATGAGAAGGTATAAAACCGACAGTTTGTTTGGGACAGAAGAAGCCGAGCAGGGGGCCCCTTGCAGTCATATTATTCGTGTGGCGTTTGAGTCGGCTGCGGATACCGAGTTCGATTATTTCGTGCCGGATGGGCTCTGGCCAATCGAACCAGGGCAGAGAATTGAAGCACCGTTCGGCAGGAAAAACAAACCTGAGGTCGGGTTCTGTGTCGAGGCGGATGTCTCGCCCGAGCAATCCTTCGTCGCGCGCGGCAGGGGACGCGAGCTAAAAAAAGTCGCCAAGGTAATTGATAAACAGCCATTGGTAGATGCTGAGCTTATGGAACTGGCCCTGTGGATTAGCAGCTATTATGTTTGTCCCCTGGGCCAGGTTTTAGCGGCGGTGGTGCCGGGAGCGGTAAAAAAAGGGGCTGGGACCCGAACAGAAAAGTTTGCTTACCTGACAATTAGCTCCGCTGACATTGAAGAAACCGTTAAGCAATTGAGGGGTAAGAAGCAAAAACAAATTATTAAACTTCTACAGACCAAGGGAGCAACAAATGCAGAAACAGCATTAGAGCTGCGGAGGGTTTTAGAAACAATCGGCTGCACAAATGGGCCTATAAAGAAATTAGCTGAAAAACAGATTGTCAAAATAGCCGAGAAAACAATATTAAAGTCTTTGCCTGCCATTCCGAAGGGGATGTCAATAAAAGCAGATAAGGTGGTACTCAACGAGGACCAGCGAAAGGCACTGGCCTCTATAAACGCTCAGATAGATTCAGGCAGATTCAGCGTTACCCTTTTGCATGGCGTTACCGATAGCGGCAAAACCGAGCTTTATATAAGAGCGGTCGAGGTAGTTTTACAAAAGGGCAAAACTGCTATCGTTCTGCTTCCTGAAATTGCTCTTACCGCTCAAACGGTTCAGCGTTTCAACTCAAGATTTAAAAAAATAGCTGTAATGCACTCGGGCTTAACCGCCGCTCAGCGAAATGTGCAGTGGCAGAAGATAAAAGCTGACGAAGCTGACGTGGTTATCGGCGCTCGCTCGGCAGTTTTTGCTCCGTTAGCCCGGCTCGGTCTTATCGTTGTTGACGAAGAGCATGAGCCGGGCTACAAGCAGGATACCGCGCCGCGGTATAACGGCAGAGACGTGGCGATAAAACGAGCGCAGCTGGCCAATGCCCATTGCATTTTAGGCAGTGCTACGCCCTCATTGGAGACGCTGTCTAATTGCACCGGCAAGAAACATTTTAGTCTGGCCCGTTTGCCAAAAAGGGTAATGGACCTGCCTATGCCCGAAATGAAACTCGTCGATTTGCGAGAAGGGCATTTGGCGCACGATGGCATCAATTTAATAAGTGAGCCTTTGGCGGAGAGCCTCAAAGAGATCCTGGCGAAAAATGAGCAGGCGATTTTGCTCTTGAACAGACGCGGATACAGTAATTTTGTATTCTGTCCATCGTGTAAACATAGCCTGCACTGCCGCAATTGCGATGTAACGCTGACTTTTCACAAATCAAGGACCTTCGCCGGCAGCCGAATGCGAACGGTTACAGGAAAACACATAAATTATGGCTATGCGATATGTCATTATTGTTTGGCGCAGACGCTTGTGCCTGAAAAATGTCCGTTGTGTGGTAAAGGTATGGCTATGATAGGGCTTGGCTCGCAACGGCTCGAAGAGGAGCTGGCAAGAAAATTCCCGCAAGCGCGTACCTCAAGGATTGACAGCGATTCTATGGCAAGCAGAGACTATTACCGGCTGCTAAAAGACTTCAGCGAGGGCCAAATCGATATATTAGCCGGGACGCAAATGTTAGCCAAGGGTCTGCATTTTCCGAACGTTACATTGGTGGGCATTATTAGTGCTGATACTTCGCTTTATCTGCCGGATTTCCGAGCGAACGAGCGAACATTTCAACTGATTTCTCACGTTGCTGGTCGAGCAGGGCGCTCCGTGAAAAAGGGTACGGTGTTCGTTCAAACCTTTCTGCCGAACCAGCCGGCCATACAGTTTGCCCTCAGCGGAGACTTTGACGGTTTTGTCAGGGAGGAATTAAAGCATCGCAAGGCCTGCAATTTGCCCCCGTTTTGGCGGCTGGCAGTTGTCGTTATGCGGGACAAAAATTTCGATAAGCTTGACACCGCCTGCAAGATGATGCGCGAAAGGATAGACTACACCGTCACGCGGGATGGGCTAAAAATGATCGTTCGTGGGCCTATGCCGGCAGTGATAAGTCGAATACAGCGGTTTCACAGGATGCAAATAATTATCCAGGCCCCACAGGCGAAGACTATACGGCGATTGTTTACGAGCCTGCGAGCGGCAGGGCCTGTTCGGCCGACGGTCAAGGTTTCTATAGATATCGACCCTGTCAATTTATTGTAGCTTGCAATTCGCCAGCCGAGTTGCTATACTTGACTGTCCGATTTATCGGGGAGTAGCTCAGTTTGGCCAGAGCGCTGCGTTCGGGACGCAGAGGTCGCAAGTTCAAATCTTGTCTCCCCGATTAATGTAATTTTTGGTGCGGGCGAGAGTTAGGGATACTTGACTTCTCGCTCTTTCTGTTTTGGGAGGGACAGCCTGGTTTCAGCACCAAGCTTTCTGCCTGCCTCACCCGTGTTTTAAGGCGCAACTTTTTCCAGGACGGCTGCGTGTCTCCCGACACGAGGGTCGCCCGCGGCGTACATCATGCCCGTCTCAGGATCCACATAAAGCATAACAGGATGAGAGTTAGCTCCGGAAAAGGTTCTTAGCTTATGTCCCCGCTTTTTCAACTCGGCAATAACCTCTTCGCTGATGCGGTCCTCTACTGCAAGAGCTCCCAGTCTGCCGAGAGTTGCCCTGCGGTCGGGATTGGGATTGAAGGAGCCCTCGTGGTGTCCCGTACTAAAGCGCGGAGCCCGTACCGAATCTTTAGGCATGATACCAAACTCAATGAGGTTAAGCAGGCAAATGAGCGTCGTCTGGTCCTGCAGGTCCCCGCCGGCCACGCTAATCGCGATAACCGGCTTGCCGTTCTTGAGAACCAATGTCGGCGTCAGGGTGATTCGAGGTCGCTTACCGGGTTCTATCTGGTTGGGATGTCCCGGTGTCGTGTTAAGAGAGCGAAGTCGGTTACCGTGCGCTACTCCCGTCTCCGGACAAATCGAGTACGGAGGATTGCCGCTGGGCGTGGCCGCGGCCATGTTCCCCCAGCGGTCGGTAACCACACACGTTGTGGTGCCTCCCACTCCAGGCAGATAGTGCCCCGGAGACTTGACTGCCTTCATATTGATTGGGTCGCCGGGACGCACTTTTGTGGAAGCCTTGGTCATGTCAATCAAAGGCCGGCGAAGCCGGGTATAACGGTCGGAAAGCAGTGCCGCCATCGGCACATCGACAAAGAGCGGGTCCCCGTAGTATTCATCCCTGTCCGCGAATCCCAGCTTCATCGCCTCGGTAAGGACGTGGACGTAGTCCGCCGACAGGTGCCCCATCTTTCGCAAATCAAATCCTTCCAGAAGCCGCAGAGTCTGGCAAAGATAGAGCCCCTGCGTCCAGGGCGCACATTTGTACACGGTGTATCCGCGGTACTGCACCTTGACCGGATCCTCTATGCGTGTGACGTGAGAGGCAAGGTCTTTCTTCCGCAGAAAGCCCCCTTCCTTGATATAAAAGGCCTCCAACGTATCGGCAATGTCTCCCTTGTAGAAACGGTCCCTGGCGGCCTGTAGTTTTTCTTCCCGGCTGCCGACGGTATTTCTTTCCGTCTCTATCAGTTTACGAAAGGTCCTCGCCAGTTTTGGCTGCCATTGCTTGTCCCCGGCGTCGAGCAGCGCCAGCGAAGGTGCGACTACCTGTTCGAAAGACATGGTTCCGTAGAGCTTCACCACAGCCGCGCAAAGGCTCAGGGCGCCGGGTACCGGTGCCGCCTTCATACCCCCCTTGCCGGGGATGCGGTTCTGATAATACCATTCCATCGCTTTCGGGTCGAGCGGCGCACCGCCCAGCCCACACAGAACCTTCACTTCTTTTTTGCGAGCGTCGTAAATTATCAACGGTATTTCGGCACCGATAGCAAAGTAGCCAAAATCCGTCACGCTCAGGGCCAGAAGTGTGGCTGCGGCCGCGTCGGCTGCGTTACCGCCTTGTTTAAGCATGGAAAGACCCGCTGCCACGGCTTCTTTTCCCCCAGCTGCCACCGCGCCCCCTTTGCCCGATGCGTGCCAGGTGATCTCATCTGCAATAACATTGCCGCAAACTGTGACCGTTACCAGCCATGCTGTTATCAACAACCGCAGTGTTCCCATGAGATTTCTCCTGTTATTACGTTGTCGTGTATCGAAAGGTCTATCAGAGCTCCACTACCAGAGCTCAATATCGAAAACTATCCTTCAAAGTCTGAAAACCTGCCCGGCGACGAAGGGTTCCATTAGTCATCAATTATAGCTAAATGCCTTGAAAATACAACTGTTCTGCTGCTTTGGGAGATGGGTTAAAACTAAGGTCGGTGAATATTATTCCGGTGTCATTTCAGTATCAGTTTTGTTTGGGTAGTCGCTCGGAACTGTGTCGGGAACCAGTAGATATTGAGTGTGCATCCTGCATTTGGCGCAAAAAACCGGCTGTAAGTGCTTTACTGACAGGCGCTAACAGCCGCTGCTGGGCCTTCGGGATGCGGAGGTTGCTGATTCGAAACCAGTCTCCCCAATTTATTTTGACCTGATTTTTGTACAAGGGATTCAATTCTGTGTCTTCGTTTCCTTATCTTTAACTTGACCATGCCAATGCTATAGGTAGCTCGAAAATCCCCTGAATTATTGTGCAAAAGGGCGATTTTGACATAGAATTCTTGTTACCGGACTTATGGTTGATGCCTTTGATGGATGGAACAGGAGCGTAGTACAACTGTTTGAGTATGAGTATTGTGGGATAGATTAAGATTAAGGAGACAAGCTATGTTCACACTAAAACACTCAGCAAATGTTAAGGTAATTCTACTAACGATAACCCTGGCCTTAATGTTGCTCGCGGAACCTGTTACAGCGAAGAAAGCCCGCAGCCGCGGCGGTAAATCGAGCGGCAGCAGCCAAAAAAGCCAGAAGGTCGCAAAGAGCTCCGCTACCTCCAAACCACAGCGGTCCTCGCCTGTTAGCAAAAGCCGTTCTAAGGTTACTGCCCCCGCGCGTTCAACTAAGCCTCAAGCCCGGCCGAGTATTTCAAGACCTTCATCCCGAACTAAATCCGCAACGATAGTTAAGCCAAGTACTCGCCGTCCGAGCAGGATAACACGCAGCCGCCCACCCAGAAGGACCACACCCAGCCGTTCTACTGTCTCACGACCTGGAATCACCTCCAGCGCTCGCAAACCGTCCGGCAGCTCTTTCAGCAGTAGTAGGCCAGTGGCTCCAAGTTCCAACGCGGGGAAACCACCCACTACGAGTACACGTAGTCAAATTAGCCGGAGCAAGACCTCGCGTATCGCAAGTCCGATCCGCACTACAAAGCCGTCAGTCTCTACACCGTCTAAACCATTAACCAAAAGTCCGAGCAGCCGTATAAGCCGGAGCAAAACTTCACGCATCGGCAGCACAATCAGCGCAAAGAAGCCGTCTATCACCACTACGGCGAAACGATCGACTGCAAGTCCAGTTAGCCGTATAAGCTCGAGCAAGACCTCGCGTATCGCAAGTCCGATCCGCACTACAAAGCCGTCAGTCTCTACACCGTCTAAACCATTAACCAAAAGTCCGAGCAGCCGTATAAGCCGGAGCAAGACCTCGCGTGTCGCAAGTCCGATACGCACTACAAAGCCGTCAGTCTCTACACCGTCTAAACCATTAACCAAAAGTCCGAGCAGCCGTATAAGCCGGAGCAAGACCTCGCGTATCGGAAGTTCCATCAGCGTTAAAAAGCCGTCTATCACCACTACGGCGAAACCATCGACTGCAAGACCAGTTAACCGTATAAGCTCAAGCAAAACCTCGCGTATCGGAAGTTCCATCAGCCTTAAAAAGCCGTTTGCTTCCACTGCGGCGAAATCACCTGCTGCAAGTTCAGCCGGCCGTGTAAGCCGGAGCAGAACCTCGCGTATCGGAAGTTCCATCAGCGTTAAAAGGCCCCCTGTTCGCACTGTGAGAAAACCGTCGACTGCTCGTAAGTCAATCGATACAACTGCAACGGCGAAGAGTAAGACAGGTAAGGTTCTGAAGAAATCCAGAGAAATTGTTAAAGAGCCTGAAAAGAGAACCGAAACCAGGCGAAAAAGTTACAAAGCGAGGCAACAGGCAGCTATAAGACCAAGTAACCGCACAAGCTTTCGTAAATCTTCTTTGTTCACACGTCCGGCCAGTGAAAAGACTCAGCTCATCAGGTCGACGAAGGAACAGAGCCGGCACATTAGAAGAGAAAGCAGAAGAGCTTTTACCGGGTCCGGGACAACCGGCCTTCGCAGCAGAAGCGGGGTTGCCGGCCGGGACCGAGTGCGCCGCTGGAGGGAGAGGTCTTCTACGGGGACGTACCGCGAGCGTGGCCATGTGGTAAAAGGCATTCGACACCGCGAGCATGTATACATCGACTACCGTGACCGGATATGTCGCAGAACAACCTGGCCGGGGTTTCGTTTTATTCTGTCCTACAACTGGGGGCCGTGGTGTACTTATAGTTATTTTCGTCCTTACTATCACCGCAGGTACGTCTTTGTCAGCTTAGGTGGATACTGGCCTTTAGAATACAGATATAGGCGTTATTACTGGTATGGCTGCCACCCTTACCGTTGGTACGGCTACTATCCTATCGCTCGGGAAGTAAGAAGTGACACGTATAACTACTACACCTACAACTACTACAACGGCGATGCCGTTGCAGCCGACACCAGCCAGACAACACATGGTATCGGTGTCGTTGATCACACTACCTTCGCGGATCTTCGCGAAAAGCTTGCGCAGCAAGCCGAAGAACCTTACGAGGCGACCTTAGCGGACCGGTACTTCGAAGATGCTATCGGGGCTTTCGAGCTTGATAATTACGATAGAGCTGCTGAATTATTCGCCAAAGCACTTGAGCTTGCACCTGATGATATGATACTTCCCTTTGCTTACTGCCAGGCCCTCTTCGCCGCTGAGAAATACACAGAAGCGGCTGAGGTCCTTCGGGCAGTTCTGGCGAAGGTTTCGCCTGAAGAGGAAGGCATCTTTTATCCTCGCGGGCTGTATTCGAAAGACGACGTTCTCTTTGAGCAAATGGACCGGCTGGCGAAAAAAGCCGAGCTCTACAGCTTCGACGGGGACCTGCAGCTTCTTCTGGGATATAACCTCCTCGGCATCGGTGAAATCGACGAGGCCGTCGAGCCCCTGCGGCTTGCGACACTCGACTTGAAAAACGCACCCGCGGCAACAGTACTGCTTAACCTTCTGGAAAAAATCAGAATCGAGGACGAAAGGACTCCCAAGGAGGACGCTGACAAAACTGAATAAAGTCAATGTTAGCGGGAAAAAGAACGATGAGAAAAGGGAATTTGATAACACTGACAGCCGCCGTATGTTTTACAGTCAGCCAGGTTGCTGTTGTGCAGGCGGCAGATTGGCTGGAATTTCCCATCTATCCTGCAGCGGATGACCAGCAGGCCCCTGATATTTGCGGAGGTGTTGTAGTCTGGCAGCAATTTGTGGACACAGACTTTGACATATACGGTGCCGACATTACTGACCCTCTCAAGCCGTTCGTTTTTATAATACGTGAACTTGCCGATGACGAGCAGGCGCCTTCTATTTACGAAAACACTGTGGTCTGGCAGAGTTACGTGGAGACAGACTGGGATATTTGGGCGGCCGATATTAGTGATCAGACTGACCCACAGATATTTGTGGTTTCGGATTACGCCGATGTCAATGAAGAGGCCCCCGCAATTCACGGCAATATTGTCCTCTGGCGCAACGATTATTTTGGAGACTGGGACATCTTGGGCGCCGACATCACTGACCTGAACAGCCCGGCAGAATTTCCGGTGGCCCTTTACGATTTTGACCAGCAAGCCCCGGCTGTTTATAGAAACACAGTCGTATGGCAGGATGATTATTATGGCGACCGGGACCTTTTCGCCGCTGACATCTGGCAAAGAAATAAACCCGCAGAGTCTTCAGTCGCAGTTGTTGAATGGGACCAGCAAAACCCGGCTGTCTGGGGCCACATAGTAGTCTGGCAGGATAACTTCTTCGGCGACTGGGACATTTACGCTGCCGACATCACTGACCCTCACAATCCAGTTGAATTCCCTGTCTGCAACAATATCTTTTCTCAGCAAAATCCCGACATAGATGGCGGGGGCCCCGGCAACATAGTCGTCTGGCAGGATGACCGAAATGGTAACTGGGACATATTCGGCTACAATCTTACCACGCGACAGGAATTTCAAATAACCGATGACCCTGCCGACCAGACCGACCCCGCCATAAGCGGCAATGTCGTAGTGTGGCAGGATGACCGTAGCGAAAACTCAGAAATATATGCGGCAGTACTTAACGGCCCCGAAGTTGCGCAGTGTGAATCCTCGATACCTGGTGATGTTGACGGGGATTGCAAAGTCAACTTCATCGACTTTACGATAATGGCCGGCTACTGGCTCGAATGCAATCTTGAGCCGGAAGAAGCCTGTTGGCAATAGGGCGGGCCTGTGGTGTTGCTGCTGTGTGCAGAGTAATGGATAAAGTGACGGATTAAAAAAATCTTGGATTGAAAGGAGAACAAAAATGGTTAAGAGCATAGTTACAATTATGGTGATAGTAGCAGTAAGTTTGGGCTCAATGTTCATTATCGGCTGTCAGAGCGATGCACAAACCGGTACTGCTATCGGTGCACTGGCTGGGGCCGGCATTGGTCAATTGGCAGGTGGTGATACGGAAGCAACCCTTATTGGAGCGGCTGTAGGTGGCGCCGCCGGCTATATGTTAGGCAACGAGGGCGACAAGAAGAAAGCACAGGCCGAAAGGGATGGCTTGCGTCAGGAAATGAACACCGTTATGGTCAAAGTTACCAACAGCAATGGCTCTATTATACAGGTGCCGCTGAGAAAGCAAGGCATTGGTTATATTGGCACAAGAGGTGAATACTACGCCACGCTGCCAACCGAGGACCAGCTCCGGCCGGTGTACGGCTTTTAGCAGCCGGGCGACGAACCGCCTGTGTGGGTTATAGGGGATTTGAACGTTTTATTCTCTATATCGCCTTTCACAACTTGGCTATTGAAGAAACAGTGGTTTTGCGGTACAATAGCGGTACAATACTTGTTACGAAGTTTCAGGTTAGTGCCTTTAACATTAGGGCGGAAGCTTCGCAAGACAACTGTTTCAGTATAACGAGACTGGGATACGGAATGCACTCAAGAGTAAGAGGCCTGCTATGAACAGGCGGCTGCGAAACGCTTTGAAAGGACTCACGGCCCCGGACATCGAGCGCCGTCGCCGGGCAATGGAGCCTTTTGTGCGGGCCACATTTGATGTCTTTATCAGGTACCTGTACCGCTACCTGGGTAATGAGGTAGAGTGTGAGGATGTGTTAGAAGATGTCTATGCCGATATTTGGGAAAACGCGGACCGTTTGCGTAGTGTTACCAATGAGAAACAGCTTCTAAAGACGGTATACCTGTACTATATGCGGAAACGCTTGAGGCAAGTTTACATTAGGATGAACCGGAATTTGCATTTATCGCAGCAAGACCTGAAGAATCTAATTGCCCCCGGCTTAGGTGTCCTTGAGACAGCGTCCCAATCAGAGCTTCAGCAGATCGTTTGCAAGATGCTAAACAGACTCAAGGCACGGGAGCGAAGAGCCATAGAACTCTGGATGGAAGGTTTCTCTAACCGGGCAATCGCAAATGAGCTCAAGACAACCGTTGGAGCAGTCAAAATGCTGGAATTTCGAACCATGTTAAAGCTGAAGAAGATGCTGCGAGATTACTATCACGAAGATTGATTTTATGTTTTCGGGACCCCATTTTGGGTTCCCGCCTTGCGGGGGCCCAATAAGCCGCGAAATGGGAACCCTCGAAAGGAGCAAGAAACAATGCTTGATACAAACCGAGAAATTCAAGAGTTGGTGGTTGACTACGCGGGTGCCTTGCGTGATGGTTGTATACCGGCTTTTCTGAAATCACTTACACGCGAGGAAGCAAAGAGGATAGCTTCTTCTCGGCAGTTTCAGGATGCCGCCGAGATCTCGCGAATTCTTAACAGCGTTGGGTTCGCCGACAAGGCCTTGATCCCAAATGTGAGTCTATTCATATCCCGCGTCAACGCTGAGATATCGTCACGATTGAAAAAAGCCAGGGCATCGTCACGGAGCAGACGCGGAACTGGCGCAAGGCCCATTACCAAAACGGAAAAGAGGACTGAGAAGCCGATATGATTCTGGACTGCTACCAGTGTTCATCCTGCTATTTTGAGGACAAGGAGCCATCCTCGAGGGTAAAACGTTTAACAATTTCTAAGCGTCAAGCCAAGATGGTTTTCAGGAACGTACTGGTGGTATTTGTCTGTATCGAACTATACGACAGCAAGGAGGAGCTGGAAGAAGCCGCAGAGGAATTTGCGTCGCTGTCGGGCCTCATAGGTAAAAGGCCGATTGTCCTTTGTCCAAATGTTCATTTGTCAATTGACAGAGCCCCTGAGAAGCAAGCTGCGTGGTTGATTGGCGAGCTGGAAAGGATGCTGATTGCCAAGGGCTATGACGTGCACTGCCTGTCTTTCGGCTACCACAAGCAATATGGTATGGAATGTAACGGCAATGTCGGCAGCGTCGTTGGCAGAAGGTTCTATGGTTCCGATGAAAAGCAGTTTCTCAGACTTTTAACTCGACTTGGTGTTTGTCCCCCGGAAACCCAGCCGAAGGACATGCCGGTCTGGGCAAAAATTCTGACCGAGCGACGACTCAAGGTGTTAGACAGCCGAAGAGAAACCTACAATGTTGGCAGGAGGATGCTTCAGGACCAGCTTGATGCAACAGGGCACAGTGAGCTTTGGACGTGCATGTTGTTTGAAGGGGAAAGGAAGCCTATAGAGGATTATCTCAGCACTTTGTATGAAATCATAGAAGATTACCACGATGTAAGGGTGCACCGCGCGATGAATCTAAGCGTCCCGGGCTTTTCCAATGCTGCCCGTTTTCTTTTTCGCAAATATCCCGAGGCGATCAAACAGGGCAGACTTCGGATTTACAACAGCAAAGTCTCTGACATAGAGTTCCTCTTATCCAAAACCGCGGTTCTTCTTGCTTTCCCACATATACCCAGAAAAGCCGGCTCGCACGCAGGTGAAATATCGTTTGGAATTTACTGCAAGGATGAAGATTTTGCGAAGAATTTGATTCAGTGGTACCGAACTTTTCTCGTCGATGCGCGGTTTGGATGGATCCGCACGGAGTCCGAACTAAATGCGACGATCAATGAATTGGAAGAGGAGATGTTCCAGGACAAGCGTGAATAGACTTTGAGAATTACTATCCGAACCAGCTCTCGTATCAAGAATATAGAATACCAAACGGGATTGAAACTGTGGACACGCTCTTATCTGTGGGTGTTGTTGCAGCCTACGTGGTGGTGCTTACCTTTGTTGCTGTGCGGGCACGCGCCGCTCGCCAGTTCTCAGAGTTTTCACTCGCCAGACGGGCACTTCCGCTGGCATTAGTGTTTGGCAGCCTTGCCGCCACCTACGTGGGACCAGGTTTTTCAATCGGTTTTGTCGGCAGGGGCTTCAAAAGCGGCTTTCTGTTTCTGGGCATCGGATTGGCATATGCGGTCCAGAACATCCTGGTTGGACTGCTTATTGCACCTCGCTTAAGAGCCTTAAAAGACTGCCACACATTGGGTGATGCCATAGGGCAGAAGTATGACCGAAAGTGCCAAATTGTTGCCGGGATTATTTCCGTTAGCGTATGCACGTTTTTTGCTGCGGTTATGGCGCATGCTGGTGGGGTTGTGTTGAATGATATATTCGGACTTCCGCACTGGTCGTCTGTCATTGTAGTTGTCGGTATTACAGCGTTATACACAACGTTTGGAGGATTACGAGCAAGCGTGATAACCGACGCATTTCAATTCTCCACGTTCGCAATATTACTGCCTGTTACGTTGTTATTTGTTTTGATATTTCACCTTGATGGAGGTGCCGCGACTTTTGCCAAGCAGGCTGCGACCGCTACCGCTGGGGGGCTCGATTCCACATCGCTTATTGAGATAATCGGTCTTGTGGCGGCCTTCTTGCTTGGGGAAACGCTCATACCTCCCTATGCAAATCGGGCATTAGCGTCCAGAACGACACGCATATCACGAAATGGTTTTATGTTAGCAGGTGTCTTTAGCATTATTTGGTTCATCGTCATGATAGCGATTGGCGTCGCAGCCCGGACAATCGTCCCGGATGGTACGCATGAAGACCATGTCCTTCTGAAGCTGGTTGAATCGGTCATGCCAGCCGGCGGTTACGCGCTCTTGTTAGTAGTATTAGTGTCGGTAGTCATGTCCAGCCTTGATTCGCTCCTGAACGCTGGCGCTGTGGCCTTTACCCAGGATATTGTTAAACCGTTTTCGGAACTACCGGACGAAAGAGCTCTGAATATTGGCCGCTGTGCAACTATCGTTATTGCGGCTATTGCTGCGGCTGTAGCACCTGCTGTTCCCAGTATCATCGGCGGTTTGCTTATCTGTTACACCATTTGGGCTTCAGCGATTCTCCCTGCCCTTATCATCGGTCTATTGGTAAAGCGGCCGCGCCCCCTTGCTGGAATCCTATCAATGGGTGTTGGTACATTTGTTGCCATGAGTGCTATAATATTTCTGTTTATCTTTCCTTCTATAATTAAGGCCCCTGCCATAATTATTCCAGCTCTTGGAGCATCGCTATTGGCGTATATCTTGGGACACTGGATCGACAGAATTAAATCTGGAGCGTGAAAAATGGGAGTAGTTATCCTGGTTCTCGTAGTAATTGCGGCCTTATCCGCTATTGGTAGCGGCGTTTGGGTTGCGACTGCGTTAGTAAGTGCTATCTCCCGCAATCGCGGTGCACAAACTGCGTGGCGCCAGGCAAACGAGAAAAGTAACGAGCGGGATTTATAAGACTGTGACAGCTGCTGCGGTTTCAGCATGCCCCGTTAGAAGTCCGTGGGCCTCGTTAGAAGTCAACGTCTTACTTCTAACGGGGCATGCCGGCGGTGCTATGAAATTTCCGTTTAACCCGGATTTCAAGATTTAACTTTATTTTTAGTGTATAAGTTTGTACAATTTTCTCTGTAAATGAAGGAGGCTCCTAATGCACAAGTATATTACACCTGACATAGGTTACAAGAAGTTGGCAGTCCACCACAGGCGGATGCAGAAAGGTCTACCGCGAATTATCTGTATGACCTTTCTAATCGCCCTTTTCTCCCCGTCCATAGTTTGTTTGGCACCTGTGCCTGCGTCACCTTGGCAACCACAGGTGCAGGCAGCGCGAGACGGAGAGCTTGTCAATGTTGTGCCGTTCGGCGAACGAAGATCGTGGGACTCACAAAAAAAAGACTACGGCGTCATCTGGGAGGATGCCAGGGACATCTTCCGCGTGGTGGTCAGGTTTGCCAAGTCCGTTCCTGATTTGAGGGCCATTAGATTGGAATACTGGCAGTCATCGTGGCCCCATCGCCGAATTCCTCGCGACAGGCCTTCCGGAGCCGGCGGCTCGGGATGGCTTAATGTTGGCGACTGGTTTCAGGGTAAATGGGTAAAAGCCGACACAAATCTCGATGTCAAAGGCAAGACTTGCACGTTCACTTTCAATCCAGTCAATGCAAAGGAGTTTCCGGGACTCAAGGATTTTTCTGCTCCATATCGTTCGACACTAAAACTGAGAGTGGTCGCTGACAAGCCGCTTCCCGCAATAGATGTTTTTGAGGCTTACACTGATTCGGTCTGGAACACTCTTGAGTTTGAGGCGGAATGGGGAGGAACCGCACAGAAGCAGGGCCCCCAGCAAATCTGGGACGGACGGCTTGAAGTTTTCAACGGCATCAGTGAGCAAGTGCAGCCGTATCGCCCTGCCAGCGGGGTCAAAGTCGGCACCAACCACATCTGGACGTCAAAAGTGAAAGAGAAGACCGACGGCATCCGCGCCCGCATCCTCTACGCGAAACCAAAGGCCTACAACTCATTTGACGAAACGGTGGTGACAGTGCGGGCCGAACACGAGACCTTTTCCTTTGCGGCTTCGGATTTGATAAAGCACGGCCACATATTCATCCCCGACTTCGGTGTGATAGTTCGCAGGGCCGGCGACAATACAACGTACCAATCGGCTGAACAAACCTGGCAAAAGAATAAAAACAAGAACATCTACACAAGGGTTTCGAGCGTTCCGGAGCAGACGCTGACTCGGGCCTGGAAGGACATACCGGCCAAGGGACACCACTATATCACGCTGAGCTTCGAGGGAGGTCGGCAGCATTTCGGCCTCGAAGCTGATGGCGGTGTGTTCTGCCATTATAATTGGCTCGCGCGGAAACCTGGTCGGGACACGAAACGCTGTCTGTATGAAGGCAACACGATCCGGTATCGGTTTGGCCTGTCCGGGGCAAAGTTAATCGACCGTTATACGGTCGATGGTTGTCTTCCGATGATAGTCGGCCAGTGGGAGCGGGATGGGGTTTGCTATCGCCAGACCGCTTTCGTGGTCCCCTTCGACGGCGTGCCTAAGGCCGGCGAGCGCATCTATGCTGATGACACACTGATGTTGATGATGCGATTTGAAATCCGGCGTGTTGACAACGTGGACCGTGAGGCCAAGCTCGACATGGAGGTCATCGCCAGAAAAGCCGAGCGACTTAGCCTTGATAACGGGTTGATTTTCGCCGCAGGCACGAAGCCCAAGCGCTTGCGGATGCTTGTAAGTTCGCCGGATGCATCGAGCAGTTATTCCTTGACGGCCCAGGACAAGAAGGTGGTTTATCGAGCTGCGCTGACGGCTGACAATCCAGGACGCACGGTTGAGGTCGCCATCCCATACATTACCCTGACGAAGCGCAAAGAATGGGCGCAACTGCGCCTTATTCGGTTTGATGAAGCGTTCGAGGCGGTTCGCGAATATTGGAGCAAACGTGTGCAAACTGGCGCGCAAATCCTCACCCCTGAGCCGATGATAAACGACTTCTATAAGGCCCACGTCTCGCATCTGTTGATTAACACTGAGCGCGAGGTTGGAACCAGTGACCGGTACATGGCGAAGGTGGGCACGTTCAGCTACGGGGTATTTAGCAACGAGTCGTGCATGATGATTAGCGACCTTGACCGTCGGGGCTACCACAAGCGGGCAGAGCAGGCCCTCGAAACCTGGTTGCACTATCAAGGCACAGTGGGGCTGCCAGGTAACTTTTCGACCACTGAAGGCCAATTCTACGGTGCGGGCGGATACGAGGCTGGTGGGTACAACCAGCACCATGGATTCGTTCTCTGGTGTCTTGGGGAGCATTACTGGTATACCCGCGATGTTGACTGGCTCAAGCGCGCCGCCCCAAAGATTGTCAAAGGCTGCGATTGGATCGTCGGTGAGCGACGCCGCACCATCATCGAGGCGAACCGGTCGCCGATCCGCGCAATCGAGCGGGGTTTACTTCCGTCCGGTTTCTTAGAAGACATAAAGGACTGGCGACCCTGGCTCTCAACGAACGTCTATTCCTGGTGGGGAATGCAAAACGCCGCAGCAGCACTTGATGCGGCCGGCTTGGCTGAAGGCAAACGCCTGCTGAAAGAAGCGGCCGCTTATCGCAAAGATATTCTGGCCGCCTTCACCGAGGCGATGCACCGTTCCCCGGTTGTCCGGCTGCGTGATGGTAGTTGGATACCTCACGTACCGCCTGACGTACATCGCCGAGGCCGAACCTTTGGGTGGATCACCGAAACTCTCGAAGGCGCAATCCACATGGTCCGCAGCGGCATTATCGAGCCTTGGGACCGTATCTCCACCTGGGTCATTAAGGATTTCGAGGACAACCTGTATATTTCCGAACAGTACGGCTACAATATCACCGGCGAGGAATTTGAGCGGTATTGGTTTAGCCGTGGGGGCATATCGATGCAGGCCAATCTGCTCTGCAACCCAATTCCATACTTGCTCCGGGACGAGGCCAAGCACTTCTTGCGCGCCTACTTCAACGCGTTTGCCGTCAGTTACTTCCCGGATACGCGAATGATGACTGAACACGCCCTGCCAAACATCGGCGATTGGCGTGGTGACCACTACAAGTCTTCCGACGAAGCCAATTCGACCTATTGGCTGAGAATGATGTTCGTACAGGAAAGAGGTGATGAACTCTGGCTGGGGGCGGCTATTCCGCGCTACTGGCTTGCCGACGGTCAGCAGTGCGGAATCGAAAACGCGAGGACATATTTTGGACCGATGTCTGTCAAGTTTGAGTCATGCGCTGCCAGGGGATGGATTCAGATGATGCTCGATCCGCCCCGCCGGAACCCGCCGAGAAGGATATTGGTCCGCTTTCGGCATCCCGAGGGCCACCGGATGACACGCTGTCAGGTCAACGGGAAGGCTTATAACCGATTCGACCCTGTAAAGGGCCCCCGCTTTGCGGGAACCGAATCGGTTGTTCTGATGGAATGCCTTAAGCCGACTCAGATCATCGCGTATTACGACTGAGTCTGCACGTTCCAACTCTTGAAACGCATGTGAAATTCTTCATTTGGTCCAACATGGAAAGTCAAAAGCAACGTCTTGAAGCCTTACAAGCACTTATAACAGGTAGCTCTACAACGGACATCCATTGCAAATCGCTGGAAGCTTGATAAAACCCCTAAGTTTGAGTGAAGAGGGCGTTGACTCAGCCGCCTTATATATGTTATAATGAACAAAACTGGTTTATACGATTTTGTTTGTATAAGGCCCACAAGTTGCAGGGACCCCATTTCGCAAAAAATCGCGAAATGGGGACCCGTAAGGATAAAACCGCCCCCCTTCTTGCTTTCGCAAGAAAGCAGGGGGGTGGCCGAAAACAGCAGTGAGGAAGGAAGTAAAAATGCCGAGATATGTGAAAACCTCGTTGCTATCACTTGTCCCCTTAAAAGCAAGTTACGATGGGTGGCTCCCGCGCTTTCGGTACGGACTTGTAACGTGGCTGGTATTGATAGCATCTTTGGCCGGTTCGACTGTTGCTCAGCCTCAGCTCGTAGGTGATCTGAATGCAGACCATGTAGTTGATTTCAAAGACCTACACACTTTTGCCTGGCAGTGGTTGGACCCAAGCTGTCTCGTCCCTGGTTGCGTTGCCGACCTGGATGACGTCGATGGGGTAAATATGGCTGACTTTGCCCTGTTGGCAAAAAACTGGCAGATAGTAGAGCCCCACATAATCATCAGCGAGTTTATGGCGTCCAACACAAACACACTGCTGGACGGAGACAACCAATACTCCGACTGGATCGAGATTTACAATCCGACGGACGCAGCCATCAGTTTGGATGACTGGTACCTGACCGACGATGATGCCAACCTGACCAAGTGGCAATTCCCGGACGGCCTTCAGGTTGAGCCCGGTGAGTTCCTGATTGTCTTTGCCTCGCAGAAGAAATATGAGGATTACCCAAATAATTACCCGTATCTTGACCCTGGCAGTTACTATCACACCAACTTCAATCTCGGCAAGGGTGGAGATTATCTGGCGTTGGTGGCAGCTGACGGTAATGCAGTCGCCCACGAATACGCACCGGAATACCCCCAACAGTTGACCGATATCTCGTATGGTCTGGCACAGCACGCCATGACGCTCGTGCCAACAGGCGCGACCGCTTCCTATCACGTGCCCACCAGCGACGATGTGGCTCTTGGCACTGATTGGGCTGGCCTCGATTACGATGACTCGGAATGGGATACTGGACCGACTGGTATCGGCTTCGGTGATGCTGGTGGTGGCACGGGCACAATCCTGCGAGAGTACTGGACGGGCATCATGGGTACAAGCGTATCAGATCTGACCGGTAACTCGAACTATTCGGACAACCCATCTGGAAGCAGTGAGCCAACATTATTCGAAGCGCCGACGAATTGGTCAGACAACTACGGCACACGTATGTATGGGTTCCTCCATCCACCGGCCAGTGGCTTTTATACGTTCTGGATCGCAAGCGATGACAACAGCGAGCTGTGGCTGAGCACGGGCGCTGATCCGGCGAACAAGACGATGATTGCGAACGTGCCTGGTTGGTCCAATTCGCGTGAGTGGACCAAGTATACCAACCAGCGGTCCTCCTCGATTATGCTGGCGGCTGGGCAGAGGTACTACATTGAAGCGCTGCAGAAGGAAGGCACTGGCGGTGACAACCTGGCTGTAACCTGGGAAGGACCGGGCATTAGCCGGAGTAATCCCATCGACGGCCAGTACCTCTCGCCGTGGACCGGTAGTTGGGTTGCCACCGATGTGAAGGAGGATATGCTGGGTGTTAATACCTCGCTATGGACACGCATCGAATTTATCCTTGAAGAGGGGGATGTTGGTGTCTTCGACACGCTGACGTTGCGAATGAAGTACGAGGATGGGTTCGTGGCGTATCTCAACGGTGAGGAGGTCGCCCGCCGCAACGCCCCGAATTCGGTGGAATGGAATTCAACGGCTCTATCCAATCGCCCGAATGAGGACGCTTCGGTCTTCGAAGAGATCAACCTTATGGCCTTCCTGCACGTACTACAACCCGGCATGAACGTGCTGGCAATTCACGGGCTGAATGATGACGAGAACGACGGCGATTTCCTGATTCTACCCGAGCTGGTCGCCGCCAGGAACCGGGTGGTCCCGCAATACTTCACCACAGCGACACCGGGCACGTTCAACATTTCCGGTGCGATTGGTGTTGTCGAGGAGGTCTGGGTCAGCTGCAAGCGTGTTTTATATGACGGTCCACCGGATTGGTATATTTCGTTGGTGTTGTCTACCGGGACGGAGGGCGCCGAGATTCGTTACACCATCGACGATGGCTTGCGTCCGACGATAACCCACGGGCTCACTTACAACCCCAACGGTCCGCCGCTCAAAATCGATAAGACCACCATCATCCGCGCGGTTGCGGTCAAGCCGGGCTGGCTGGACTCCAAGGTCGCGACGCACACCTACATCTTCCCCAATGATGTGGTAAGACAGTCGCCCAATGGTGAGCCACCTGGCCCCGACTGGCCCAGCTATTCCGTCAACGGGCAGGTCCTTGATTACGGTATGGACCCGTGCGTGGTCAACAACCCCCTGTACGCAGGCCAGATTAAAAATGCGCTCAAGG
>JAUXAB010000075.1 GCA_030615025.1 Phycisphaerae bacterium
TATCTTCTTCTAAACACACAGGGATGCGGAGTCTTTTTAATCGACATTATGTCAAAACCGGCAAAGTCGCCAAAGAAATGGCTCAGATTTACAATGACCTTTTTGAAAGACGACAGGAAAGTGACTACTTAGATTTTATTCGTTTTAAAGAATCTCAGGTTTCTCCGTGGATTTCTAAAGCTGAAGTATTCATAGAGCACATAGAAACTATTATTAATTCGGCCTGCTAAAATTGCAGCCGTTTTGTAATTTTTTGACAATTTCCAGCATCGCGGCCGAGAGTTCGTCAGACTTGTGCGAGGACTCAGCGCTGAGAGAATTAACTTACAAACAGAAAGCACATAAAAAAGCCGGGCTGAAATTGTCCAGATGAAGAATGTTCAATAGCTTAGCTAATTACGCTCTGGTACATACACATCTGCTTCGTACTCAGGTAAATCCACTTTTTCGTCAAAAACTGTTTCCGGAAAGTCGATGTCAGTTTCTAAATATATTATTGCAATACTTTCAGCGGTCTGATTGTTGCCCTCGAACACAATAGTCTTGAATTTTTTAGCATACCATTTTCCAGAATCAGTTTTGTCGTACTCTGCAACATCCTTAATTTGAACAGAACCCGGTTTGTTATCTATTATTCTCCATTCCGACAAATATCTTTCACAAATATAATCTCGTTCGGGATTTAGGTAATATAAAAATCGGTCATAGGAGTGTCCAGACTCCTCATCTTTTAGAAATTCGGGGTCATGCTTCCTCATCAGTTCAAAATATTTAGAATCACGCTTCTGTATCCTTTCAATACATATCAGTTTATTTTCAATTGAATAATCATCCTCAATAACACAATAACCCACGGGATTACTAATTGGCCAGGTCCATCTTGTTAGTCTGGGATGATTGGACGAATCTCTCCAAAGTGTAGCTGTTCTTTTACCACAGTAATAAGGGTAAAGCCTGACAGTTTTAGACCATTCCAATAGCTCATCGAAAGACTGCGGCAACTCATCAACCGTTTGAGGTTCATCGGGAGGGTTCATGCCATCGCCTAACTGGTAGGAATACCAACAAAATCGTGGTGCATCTTTGTATTCAATTGTAACTCTGTTCATTCGGTCAATCCAAACACCGTCTTTAATTTCCCTGTTTTTCTCTGTAACAATAGCAATACTTTTAATAGTCGCATCGTAGAAATTGTTTCTATGCGCGACATGTTTGTCCCAAACCTCGATAAAATCGGCCCCCGGCATTTCGTCAATAATCTTCTCTGTAGTCAGGGGGACGCCCAGGTCATAAATGCTTTCAGGGCCTTCTTGTGGATACTCAATTTCAAAATGCTCTCTATAACTTTCCTTGTTTGAAATAATTTCTATATCGAGTCTTTCAGGTAAATGAGTTGTCACATCAGTTAAGAATGTTACTTTTTTGGTATAACCTTCTTTTTCAACTTCGACCTTAAATATGTCAAATTCTTTTCCGCCATAGGCTTCTGTCGAACAACTGATCACTGCCTCCGGATCGTCTGCAGTCCTCAAGTAGTAGTCGAAAAAATTCTCAGGTGTTACTTCGGCCAAAGGCTTACCATCTCCGGTACAAGTGGAACTCGGATTGTAAAACTGTATCTTTAAAGTTTCCGATTCAGGGTCATATACAAACCATTTACGCTTATTGCCACTGCGATAATCAATTGAACCGTCCGTTGATATATAAACATCAGTCTTCGACCTGAATGAAAACCATTGCTCAGCTAAAAGAACACTTTTTTGCTTATCAGCCTTTGCTTCGTCATAATGGTAAATCACATGTATCCAGGGCACTTTTTTAATAGCTTCAGTCATTTGGCCAAAAGCGACACTAGCTCCATCTATTGACCCATCGAACTGATTTACACCTATAACCACAGCAATAATTATCACCGCCGCAGCGGCAAGTTTTGTTATTTTACTTTTCATGATTATTCTCCATAAAGAGATTGTTCTTGTTTTTTCTAATTGCACATTTTTGTGAGCCGAGGAGGCGAGGAATTCTGCCGTTGATTGTTCTTGCAACTTATTCAGGGATTGTTTATCAGGTGGGGCAACTCCACGTTCGACGGCGGACAGAAACGTCGATATTCGTTTATCAACTTGTTTATCATTTTGTTCATTCATAATGAAACCTCCTGCGCACCTGGCGCGGAACGGATTATTTTCTTGAAAGCTTTTTGAAAGGCTTTCCTTGCCCGGGCTAACTTCGACCGAACGGCCACCGGCGAACAACTCATTTGCTGAGCGATGCGGTCGACCGGCTGGCTATCAACGTATTTTGCTAACAACAAAGTTTGATATTCGGGTGATAGCTCGCTCAGAGCGTATCTTACCAGTGTAGCTAACTCGCGCGATTGGAGAATATCCGGCGGTGCGTCTCTTTTAGCATCAATCCAATCGAGCTTTTCGCCGTCAAGCGAAGTCCACCAGCGCCGAGACTGAGCCAGTACGGTATCTGGTTTTTGTTTGCGATAGTACAGAGCGACCTGACGATTAGCAATCGCCCACAGCCACACCCAGAGCGAGCCACGGTTAGAATCGAAATTCCTCGCTGAGTGGGCCGCTGCCAGGAAAGTCTCCTGCACTATATCAGCCACGGCCGCCGAGTCGTTGCCCATAAGACGAGCGATATTTTTCCAAACGGTTTCGGCGTACGCCTCGTACAGTCGCAGCCAGGCCTGGCGGTTACCTTCCTGCAAACCTTTTACTATTTCTCGTTCTGTATTCTTGTCTAAGTACAAGTTTAACCAGCCTACAAAACCATCGATGGCTCGGCCTTCACCTTATAGTTTGCGCTTTAGCACCAAAATGTGTCGAGAAAAATCGGTTTTTTTGCATTTTTGGCCTAAAAGCGCATAAAAAAGGCCGAGCCAAATCAGCCCGGCCTCGAAAATCTTCTGATTGGCGAATCATTCACCTATGTGCGGCAAACTCTCGGGATCGAAAATACCATCTGGAAATTCAGGTTTGCTGTCAAGATACAGTCTTATCACAAATTTTTCATCTTCCGGAGTATCTGTGTTGCCCGGATAATCCAGCCACCATGATAAGCGGTTTGTGGTTATCTCCTTAGGATACCATTGGCCTGTATCTGTTTGTCCAAATTTGGTCACTTTCGTTACCCAGTAGGGTTCAGTTGGGGTTTTACTAGGTTCGAAAGATAAATCGTCAATTTCAGGTTTACCATAAGGTGGAGTAATATAGCTGAAAGCTTCTATGCGAACGCATATGTAATCTCGCTCTGGATCAATGTAATAAAGTGTTTTTTCAGCAGGCTCAAGTAATTTGTTATCTTTAATATTTGGGCTACGCCAAGTTTCTATGCATAACAGGTGATTATTAATTGAATACTCATTTTCAACAAGTTGTCCTTTGCGTAGTCTTGGCCAACCACGGTGAAGTAAACCACCGACAACAAAACTTGGCTTATGGCTTGGTGAATACTCTTTTGAATTAGTCCAACGATTTCTGTAATCACGATTGACCCGATACGCACAGTCGCCGTCATATAATTGTATCCCGAGTGCGTCACTCTTTGCGCTATTAGCCCAATCCAGAATCGTGGCAAAATCATCGGTAGTTGGAGGTACATCATCTCTTACCCACAAGAGTTCTTCAAATCTTTCCTTTTTACCATCACTATATATTACACAGACGCGATAACGATTATTATTTTCATTTTCCACATCTACAACAATACGTTGTTGTGGCAGGTTTTCTCTGGCTGCTCGATATGGTTTAATGGCTTCAAGAAATTCAGGGCTGGGTCTATGGTCAATTACTTTGACTTCTGCATCATGCGGCACTCCTGCCTGATAGATATTGGTTGGACCAGTCTTAGGATAATCAAATGTGACATTTGCTGTCGCACTTTGGTCTGCCGATTCATAGTGGTATGTCATGCGTTTTGGTAAGTATGTTTCGACATCGGCCACGATGGAGAATTTTTGATGTACACCGTTTTTATTAAGATTATCTATGTTAATAATCTTGGCTGGATTGCCATCATAAACAGTATCAATATATTCAACTCTGGCTCCTCTTTCTTCTAAACCAGAAATCTGTTCAAGATACATATCGACAATAGAAGTGTGTGAATAATTCTTATTAGTAACTCGGTAGGTTGTTGTCAGTACATTCGTTTCAGGTTCATATTTTTGCACCTTGAGCTCGCCTATTGAATACTCTGCTAAACTCACAGAACCATTTTTGTTAATTGATATATTCCTTCGAGGGTTAACTGAAATCCAACTTTCTTTTAGCTCTCGTCCAGCAGTATCAGATCCTGTGTTGACTTCTGTAAACTCCCAAGTCATGTGCAACCATTCAGCCTTTGCCATAGCCGCCAAAACATCATTCATACCGAAAGCGGGGGCAACAGTCTTATCCGAAAGAGTCATGGACAATATAAAAGCTATAATTACCGCCGCTGAGGCGGCGAGTTTTGTTATTCTGCTTTTCATAATTTTTCTCCAGATATTCGACTGGGGGACAGCCGATTTTTTGTTTTTTGAACTTTCGAATGCCTTGAGGACATCGTCGAGAACTGCTTCATCAACTTTGGCATTGGTATCGATCTTTGCATTTTTTATTAGCTTCTCTATATTTTCCGCTGGTTTCATAATTTGGCTTCCTTAGCTAAAATTGACCGCAGTTTACCCAAACCGTAGCGGTACCTGCTCTGGACTGTGTTAATTGAAACATCCTGCGATTCGGCAATTGCCTTAAATTTCATCCCAGCCTGCAGATGCAGGACAATTACCTCTCTCTGCTCAAACGGCAGCCGGGAAAGAGCATCATTAAGTCGTTTTAATTCTTCGCTGCCAATAATCCATTGTTCCGGCCTTTTTGAATTTGATACGGCTGACTCGGCTTCATTCAGGCCGGCAGTTTCCTGTCGCTGCCTTGCACGGTTCCAATTGCGTACACGATTAGCGACACAGGTCGCTAAATAGCCTTTCAGATTGCCGCTAACTTTTAATTTCTCTGCGGATTGTGCGAAAGATACGAAACAATCGTGCACAACGTCCTCGGCAGCGGTTCTGTCGTTCAAAAGAGCAGAAGCCAACCTTAGCAGATTATCCTTGTACTTCTCATAGATACGGCAGAGAGCGACACTGCTGCCGCACTTAAATCGCCATATAAGCAGCTTGTCTTCTATCATCTATATCCCGCACGCGTCATCTTAGAACGAACGTTCGTCACCTGTAATACACTCGAACCACCTGTTTTAGTCTAAATAAAACCAGTTTTTTCTGCCACCTTTTACCTTAGACCAGCAGTTGATTATAGGAATATCCTCGTCGAGAAATCAAAAAGCCGAGAAAGCCGCAAAAAAAACCGAATTGTGCCATTCTATCGCTCTAAGGCAAAAACAGGTCAAATCTGCCTTGCCAACTTAACCAGCGGCGATTTTTTCGGCAATCGCTCGTAAAGTGGCCTCCTAAATCTGTCGATTTGCAAAGCACAGAAGCAAATGGTTTTTCAGGGGATTTAAAATGGATGAAACTACCGAGCGAAGAGCAGAGCAAAGACTGCGTTATTATTGGCCCATCTGGTTCGCCGAGGACTTTAACGAAGCACTTTCACAGGGTCAGATGGTTGATATTTCCAGCAGCGGTGCGGCATTTACCTGCCACGCCGACAATAGTTGTCCCTACCTTGGCCAGCATATAACCGCTCGCTTTAGTGTCCCTCGCTTTGGCCCGGACGATTCCTTCGATATGGCAGATTTTACCCGCTCAGGTCATATTTCGCGGATCGATGAGGTAAATAGCTTCTTACGCCGTGTTGTCGTTTACTTCGCTGAACCGCTTCCTTTCCGACCTGGCGAACAGGCCGACGGCGAAAGTGAATCTGATGCACAGAAGGTGCTTAAGGCTGTAGAAATGTAATAGTTACGCTCATCTGCGACCGAAACTGCGCATCACGCACGACGCAATGCAGCGTTATCCGGCATATTGGGGAATAATAACGTATATCGTATTGCGTATAGGAAAGAGCGGAGAGCGAAAAGCGATAGGGGCGATTCTCACGAATCGCCCCTACAGATTCGGCGAGATGGTGATGTTGAGTCAGTGATTAAGCCGATTTTTTCTTATCTGTGGAGTTGTTATTAGCTGAAAGCTCGTTTTTCAAGTAGTACTTTCGATGTAACAGGCCGCGAATCAGCATTGCAGCACCTATGCCACAGAGAATCACAAATAACGACATTCCAAAATACCTCGTATTCATAGGATCAAAAAGGGTAAAGCCAACCCCGATGATAATCAGTGCAATTCCGGTGGAGACATACCTTATCCATGCGGGGCCTGCCGGCCTGGGTTTGGGAGGTATTATTTCCGACAGCGGTGTGCCTTTTTCAATGGCCGTCATAATCTGTTTGTGTTCGAGGCGTTTCTTAAGATAATAAATCACGCCGACAACAATTATAGGACTCGATACACCTATTAGTATTACAAACACCATAATGCCCGTCAGAATATCGCTCATTTTTTTCTCCTTTCGATTTTGGGTTAATGTTAAAGAACTTTCTTTACTATTTTATTTTTATTGAGTCGAAACTGGTTTTGAGACGCAGCTTTCCTCTTCCCTGGCCGATAGTTCCTTTTACTTTTTCTTTACTAATCTCACCTTTTATCATAATTGGCAGGTCGGTTTTTATTGAGCCGAAGCTGGTTGACAGGTCGAGCTGACCGGAGAAGTTCGGTGGTGTTACAAAGTCGATACTGCCGTATGAGGTAACTACATCAGCAATGATTTCGGCAGGACTCGAAGGCGAACAGGCAATATCAATACTGCCGAAGCTTGATCTCGCAGCAATATCGGCCGAAGTGATGTTCCGGCAATTGATGCTGCCGTATGATGTTTCCAATTGAACAGGACCTTGAATATTCTCGCACTTGATTGAGGAGAAGCTGGTTTTAGCTTTAAGACTGGTAGAGGTGATGTTTTGGCAAGTGATGTGGCCGTAAGATGTCTCCAATTGAGCCGCTCCCTGAATATCCTTGCTGTTAATGGAAGCAAAGCTGGTTTTTGCCTTTATATTTCCGTTGATATCTGCGAGTTTGATCGAACCAAATGAGGTTGAGCATTCGACGTTGGTTTGCTCCGGGACGGTTATGTTGAAGCTGACGCTTATTGAGCGTTTCTTTTTTGTTTGAGGCTTTTCGGCCTTGACCGTTAAGGTTTTGCCGACCAATTCGGGTTTAATTTTCACTTTTTCGGCTATTTCCTTAGCCTCTTCTTCGGTGGGTGCCTTGACGGAGATTATGGCGGTTATGTTGCAGTCGGCAACGTCAGCACCGGTAACGGTGATTGAGCCAAAGCTGGTTTCAGCTGCGAGAGTTGAGCCGGGAGCAAGAGGGACGCTAAGGTTTTCTGTCCTCTGGTATTTGGCTTTTTCAATGTCGCAGCCGGTGACAATCAACAGTGGGCAGAGGCAAAAGCCGAAAGCTAAGATTATCCGGTATTTTTTATTCATTTTCGGTCCTCTCGATTTTATCCTTTTTTAGTTGATTATTTTATTCTTACTAAGCCGTTGTGGGTCTTGAGGTAAACTTTGCCGACACAACAAAGCTGGCCCGGGCTTATTACTTCCGTGAGTTTCCTCTTATTTGCTTTTGGAATTACCATCAAGGGCAGGTCCGTTCTTATGGAGCCGTTGTGCGTCCAGGCCGGCTTAAGATAGCAGTTCGTCTTCATTTTTGGTTTCCCTTGATTATTTAATCACTTTTCTTTCAGTTTTTTATTGCCTTTTGTGAGTTAGTCGCAGGTTTTCTGCAATAGGTTTCAAAAAAATGTGTTTTTTCCTTGTTTTTGCGATTATTGTCGTCTCCTATGAATTTGTGGCAAATTTTCTATAATAGGCTTCGAAAAATCTGAAACTTGTCAGGTTTTTTGTGCGACTAATATATGAAAGGAGCCTTTTTTGGCAGGGACAGCAAGGGAAAAGCAACGAAAGGATGAGTGGTTACGGCTGCTTCGCAGCGGTGACCATCAGGCGTTTGCCGAGTTCATTGACAAATACAAAGAGACGGTTTTCCTGTGCTGCCGGAGATTGAGGCTGAGAGATGACGAGGCAGAGGATGTGGCGAGCGAGACGTTTCTGGCGGCTTACAATGCGATAAGGCAATATAGCGGCCGGGCGGAATTGAGCACCTGGCTGTGGAGCATAGCGTACCGTCAGGGAATAAATTACCTGCGGAAAAATCGAGGGCGGTGGCAGCTTGAAGCTGAACCGGACGAATGGATTGCCGATAGCAAAGAGCAAGGGCCGGCCGCAGTAGTGCAGAGCAGAGAAACAGAGAAAATCGTTTGGGAAGCGGTCGAGCGGCTGCCGCGACTCTGGGCTATGGCGGTTATACTGCACTATCGGGAAGAAAAAAGTATCGCTGATGTTGCAAGAATAATGCAAATAAAGGAAAATACGGTTAAGACATATTTGTTTAGAGGACGCGATAAATTGAAGGAAATGTTGGCTGCAGCTTTCAGAGAGGATATTGATGGTTACGGATAAATTAAATGAAGATAAGTTCGATGAGATGTTAGGGCAGTCTTTGCGGAGACATTCGGAGCCGGTGCCGGCTGGTTTTACCGAGAGGATGTTAAGACAGGTTAGAGAAGCCGAGGAGCAGGAGATTTTGGCCCGGGTGGTTTTGCAGGAAAGACTTGCTCTGGCGGGGTGTCTTGTATTTGGTGCTCTCGCTGCTATTGGAGTAACGATTTTTCCAGGCAGGGTTGCGGGGGTTCTTCGAAGCATTGCGGCCAATTTCACAGAGCGTGGAGGGGCCTTGGTTGATAGGATCGGGCAATCTATATCAATAGAAACTGTCAGGAGCGAGTGGCAATTGTATGCAATTCTTGCGTTAGTGTTTGGCTTTGCCGTTTATAGTCTTGTGGATATGTTAGTGGGCGACAGGTTAAGGATAGCGTAAAGAGCAGGGGGGTTGGATTAAATGCGGGGGGTGATTACGCGGGAGTGATATATCAGCGTTTTCGGCGGCGGCGCATGATTAGATAGACTACGATCGCGGTGACGATAATGATTAGCAGTACTTCGTGTATCCCTAAGCCGAACAGATACGCAAGCATTACGATATTCTCTCCAGATTTATCCAGCCTTAGAGCCTATCCCAATAACCCGCTCTATTGCGGCCGGCTGCAAAGCCCGATGCCTGCGTTGTCGGTGAAAAAACGTTCTCAACGTGGAGAAAACACGCCTCCGAGCATTTTTGGCCTGCCGCCTTGGCCTTCCCGATATATCGGGACTCGGCCTCATCCCGATTAAATCGGGATTCGGATAAGCTCTTATTCTTGATTCCCGTATCGAGTATCGAGGTGAGTTTAGCTGCACATTTCTTTTATGTCAAGCTGGTTGGAGAAAATATCTCGTTGCTCGTATCTCGTGATGTCCGTTGCGTCAGGAAATATTAAAAATATGTGAGTAATTTGCGTTCTTTGCGCATAATACTTAGTAGAAACTGGTACCAGAATGGCGAGTTTGTCAAAGTGACTGATCAGTCTAACCAACACAATTGGGCGTGGATATCTGCAGGCGATGCAGGTATATGGCGAGAATTCCTGAACCGGGAGATACCACAGCTTTACGGTATGTTTATGCGGCGTTGGCCGAATCCAACGCTGGCTGAAGAACTGGTGCAAAAGACGGTTTTCGACGCTGTGCGAGGACGTGGCAGCTATGAGCCGTCAAAGGGCAGCCCTGAAGAATGGATTTTCGGCATCGCGCGAAACAATATCCGCCTTGAGATGAGAAGGCGGGTGAGCCGGCCCAGCGTTGACGGCGATATCAGCAGCTATCTTGAGGCGATTGACAGCGAGCCATTGCCCGACGAGGTGCTCGAACAGAAAGAAACAGCAGCAGTTGTCAGGGCAGCATTGAGCAGGTTGGCAAGTAAAGAGCAGGCAGCGCTGAGAGCCAAGTATATCGAAGGTCTGACGGCGCGTGACATTGGTCGGTGGTTAGGAATTACTGAAAAGGCTGTGCACAGTTTATTGTATCGGGCGAGGATTTCTCTTCGCCGGGAGCTTAAACGGAAGGCAGCGGCGGACAAGAAGGGATAAAAATCATGAAATCTAAAGAAAACAATCTGGAAAAAAATATCTCGCGATTAGTGAAACTGGCCGGTGATGCAGATAAACCCAGCAAGGTATTTGCCGATTCGGTGATGAAGGATGCTCTTGATGAGCTCAAGGGGACAGAGGCAGGCCGAACACGAGAGGGAATGGGTAAATCCGTGAGAGTTAATTGGCTAAAGATATTCGCCTATGCAGCATCCATCATTATCGTCTGCGGTGTGGTAATTGGTTTAACAATGCCGAAGCTCGCGCGTAGCAGAAAAGCGAGTTTTTCGTCAGAGAGTTACTATTCGCTACCGAGTGACGGGAGGATGCAGGCCAATAAAGAATTAGTAGCGAGGCCTGACAAAACTTCCAAACGTGCTAAGATCGAATATACCGAGGTATCTGGTGTGCCGGTGACAAATAGGCAGCAGGTCGACTCATCTGTCGTGCAGCGTGAGGGCAAAGTGAATGGGTCTGGAATATCAGCCGAATACTCTGTTACCCAGGCGGATGCCAGGGTGATTCCGCCTGTACAAGTGGCCACTGCCGCAAAACCGCAGGCTGAACCATCTGTTAGCCTGTATATAGATAGCATCCGAGCTACTGGGAAGCTTGAAGGCGAAAAGAAACCATCAGTACCCTTCCTGGGAGATATTCCCATCCAGGGAGATAAAGACATCAAAGGCAAACTACTTGAAAGTGCAAAAATAGTCTATAAAGACGCCGCAGACAAGTTTGATGTGTATGCAAGTGCGAAGAAATCGGAAGTGCGTGGGCGGGAAACAACATTGAAGTCCCTTGGAGGAAGTGCAGGACGTAAACCGGCTTTTGTCGGCACGCCGAGGAGTTTTGGGCTGGACGTAACAGTAAAAGCTGAGAGAGCACATAGAGTTGTTTGCCAGCCGCCTGAGCCAGGGCCGCGTGGTTATCGGATGGCGCACGGCGGTACTACGCCGCCAAACGGCGAGGATGTGGATGCGATGTTCTTTAAGAATTATGGCGTCAATCCGTTTGTCGATACCGAGGATGACCATCTGTCCACTTTCGCGACGGATGTCGATACCGGCAGCTATACGGTTGTCCGTAGGTATCTGCACGACGGACATCTGCCGCCGGAAAAGGCGGTGAGGGTTGAAGAGTTTGTCAATTATTTCAAGTACGGCTATCCCGCTCCGCAGGAGGATGTCTTTGAGGTATACGCCGAAGCTGCGCCGTGGAAATTCGGGACGGGTCGCAAGAATAGCTTCCTACTTCGGCTTGGCCTGAAGGCAAAGCGGGTGAGTGAAGAGAACCGCAAGCCGGCGATTTTGACCTTCGTGATTGATGTGTCCGGGTCGATGAGGCGAGAGAACCGGCTCGGTCTGGTTAAGAGATGCCTGCGGATGCTTGTTGAGCGGTTAAGGCCTGAAGATAAGATAGGGATAGCTGTTTACGGCAGCCGGGGCAGAAAAGTAATGGAGCACAAGGGCCTTGACGAAAAGGACGAGATTTTGGCCGTTATCGAATTGCTGAACGCCGGCGGCTCAACATTCGCTGAGGAAGGTATTCGCATCGGTTATGAAATGGCCGAAAGGGCCTACAAAAAGGGCGTTATCAACCGGGTCATACTTTGCTCAGACGGTGTGGCCAACGTCGGCCAGACCGGAGCCGATGAGATTTTGGAGATTATCAAGAAAAAGGCGGAGAAAGGTATTACGCTTTCGGCTATTGGCTTTGGGATGGGCAATTATAACGATGTGCTGCTCGAAAGACTTGGTGACAAGGGCAATGGACAGTACGCGTATATCGATACTATTGCCGAGGCAAGACGGATTTTTGAGGACAACCTTACGGGCACCTTGCAGGTAATCGCCAGGGATGTGAAGGTGCAGGTTGATTTCAACCCTAAGGTCGTGCGCAGCTATCGGCTGATAGGCTATGAGAACCGCGATGTGCCTGATGATAAGTTCCGCGACGACAAGTATGACGGCGGTGAGGTAGGAGCAGGGCATTCGGTAACGGCTCTTTATGAATTGAAGCTGTGGCCCGACAAGGAAGGCACCGTCGCCACCACTTATGTTCGCTATAAACACGCTGATACCAGCGCAGTAACCGAATTCAAGAGTCCTATGGCTGTTGAAGATTTTAATAAAAGCTTTGATGATTCAAGCAACGAGTTTAAGCTTGCCGCGACTGTTGCTGAATTTGCTGAGATTCTGCGCAAAAGCTACTGGGCCAAAGGGACAACGCTTGATAGAGTCCTTGAACGTGCCCAGCAGCTCAGCAGAGAATTCAAGGATGATGGCGATGTGATCGAACTTGTTGATTTGATATCGAAAGCCAAACAGCTGATGAAAAAGGCAGATGTTAAGCCCATCGAAACTGAGGAGGAATAGGCACGTTTCGAGAGTTGTGGAGCATCAAAGACAGAATTTGGAAAGGCCTGCTGTGGGGCAGGCCTTTTATTTTGCCACCGTATGTTCTTCTTTCGGTTTTGTTTGCCGGCTTTGCGTGAGCCGGCAGTTGGCGGTTGGGTTCTGGTTGGACTAAAAAGTGATTTTGAAGTCCGTGTATTGGGGGTTGAGAGTTACTTCTTCGATTTTGGTCTCTCTTGTATAGCCGGCAAAGGATTCTTTTATTTCTCGGATGCAATCGGCAATGTTATCAGAAGGGCCCTGGGCAAGCATCTCAACGGTGCCATCAGGTGAGTTGCGGACAAAGCCGGTTAGCTTATAGCGATTGGCTGTGTGAAAAGCAGTGAAGCGAAAGCCGACACCTTGCACCTGGCCGATAAAAATTATATGCTTGGCAGTCATTTTTCGTATTGCGTATCAGAAATAACAGTATAACCGCTTTTATATTAACCTGAAATGGTTTTTAGTGCAAGCAGGCAAGCTTTTCTTTTATTGAACTTGCCAGACCAGAACAAATTCAGCAACGTCCCGGAAGTTCACGATTTGGTTGTTGTTGAAGTCTCCCGGGATGTCCGGGCCGGTCTTAAGCCAGTTTCCAAACATTATCGCAACATCACCCCAGTCAATAGCACCGTCAGTGTTGAGGTCATAGATTAGCAGCGGCGGGCTCGGTTCATCATGTGCTACTTGAGCAAGAACATTGACAATTCTGGCCGAGAACCAGTCACGTATTGCTTGGAAGCGGTCGGCAACACCCCCTTCCATTTTGCTCCAGGGGTCTGCCTCCAGTGCGTCAATAAGGGCCTGAGTCTGGACTGAATTGATAAAGGAGTGTATATTGGCCTCTGATAAAGGGCCGTTGAGAAGGTTTCTCATTATCCTGTTGTACCGACAACGAAACAGCGGATTGCCGAGGATAAGTTGCTGCCACAACGTCGCTCCACCCCGCCTTTCATAGATGTTCCAATTGACACTTGTTATTACAGAATCCTGGTCCCATGGGAAATACATCCTTTTCTTGCCACTGCCATCATTGAAGTCTATGAAGAAGCAGTTGCGCTCGTGCGAGAAAAGCGAATCGGTATTGGTTACGAAGGCGTTCACCGCCCCAAGCGTCAACATTCCCTGGACGTTGACCCACTTATTGACATCGGTAACGAGGTTGGCATCGTCCGGAGTCGGACAAACTCCTCCGGGTGGAATAAGGTCTCTGCAATTGGCGCAAATGAATGGCACATAGCACAACGCCAGCACTGCAGGGCTGGCAGGATTGGTATCATCTCCCACTTTCAACTCGAAGCTGTTTGCTCCGGTAGACTTATACAGCCAGGTCTGGTCTTTAACGTAAAGGCCACGGTTTCGCATAAACTGCTTGTTCCGCTGTTCGTGGTTGACATAGACGCCCCTATACACGCCGTTTACGTAAAGCTTGACCCAGCTGGCGTAGTATGCATTGTAGCCGTAACCTTCCGGGACCGAGGCCATACGGTGCAGGTTGCAGGCCAGGCCTTCGGCCACGACGTCCTGGTCGTCGCCATTTTCCAGACTGAGCTTATTGAGGCTGTGCCACTTCTGACCCGATACGTATTCATTGATGTCTATTTTCAGACTAACCTTACACGGGTCAGTTTCGCTCGGTAATGCATCGCCAGATTTTCTGCGAACGGAGACATATAGCTTGTTAGCTTCTTCGCCATCAGCCCAGAACAAAGCAGGCACTTCAATGTTAAAGGTCAGGTCATACCGAATGGTGTCCCAGTCTGCTGGATTCAACAGCTCGATGTTCAGCGTCAGAAGCTGATTGGTGTCAAAGACGTCCGGCCAACCCTGCGCCTGTGCCGAATTCGTATATAGTAAGGTATTCAGCACAGCGGCTATAATCGCCACGATTGCTATTTTCAGTAAATGTTTCGTCTTCTCGTCCTCCGAACCTGGATAGAGAAGTTCTTCTGCCTTACCTGTCAGACCAAATCCGTGAAACGCGCCCACCGTCCTTGGGGAAGAGTACAAAATGAGTTTTGCTCGGAGAGCTTACTATCAGCTAACTAACAGCCTCGGCGACACAACACACAGCCAACTGTCTGAAGTGTCTTGACGCCTCCGCTCGCTCTCCTTTCAGTCGTTGCACTTATCCTTGTGGAACCCTATACCGTCGGGACATCGGTTTCGACTCGGCGCCAAAATCCTTGGTTCCGGACAAACGAATCCTTATTGTCAGGGGAGCCACTGTATCTATAAATTCCTCCAGTCTAAAAAATTTTACCATTTTTCTTGGTAAATGTCAATACCAAAGTTCTCCACAGATTCAAGTTTTTCATTTCTTTGTGTTTTTGTAAGGCGGGCATGGCAGCTTGCTTCTGCTGAACAACCGCAGAACAGAAGTGAGGTGTCCGGATTAGATAAATTAGGGTTCACCAGGAGCGTGAAGTACCGTATAATCCATGCTCGATTCTCGATACTCGATTCTCGATTCGGGCATCGAGGATTTCTATATTAATCCGAAACAGGTCTCTATGCAAGTATGCGTTTTAACTGCGGACAATAGTCAAATAGATTAAGGTTCACCGAGAGCATAAAGTCGAGTATAATCCATTGGATTTACAATACTTGTTGATTATGGCGAAAAAGACAAAGAGACAGATAGTAAGAGACGAGCCCCGTAGCGTTGTCAGCGACCGGCTTATGCTACGGGGCGAGCAGATTTATCAGCTTACCACGCTCGTGGCAGGGGATTTTTCGCTTCAGGAGGTGCTGGATAAGCTCGCTGAAGCGGCGGTGAAGATTACCGGTGTCAAGGCCTGCTCGATTCGTCTGCTGGATGAAGAGGCCGGTGACTTGAAGATGCGAAGTACGTATGGTCTTAGCGAGGAGTACCGTGACAAGGGGGTGGTTTCGAAAAACGATCCGGTAATTAAAGCTGCTTTTGCGGGCGAAGCGGTGGTTCTGGACGATATGCGGGTTGATGAGCGCGTAAAATATAAGGAGGCGACAATCAAGGAGGGACTCGTCAGCCAGCTTACTGTTGCGATGCAATTCAAGGGTGAGGCGATCGGTGTGCTTCGGCTTTATAGTCCGAAGCCCAAGCACTTTGACCAGGATGATATTGGTATTGCCAGGGCAGTTGCTTCGCAGTGTGCTGCGGCGATAACAAACGCCAAGTACTATGCAGAGGCGATTGAAGGGGCGCGCATCGCTGAGCAGGTGCGGCTTGCAGGGGTTGTTCAACGAAGGATGATTCCGGAAAAGGCTCCAGTGATACCGGGCCTGGATATAGCTGCTGCTTATATTCCCTGCTTTGATGTCGGTGGCGATCTCTATGATTTTCTTCAAGTGAGTGACAGATGTGTTGTTGTGGCGATTGCTGATGTGATAGGCAAAGGGATTCCGGCTGCGATTATGATGAGTTCGTTCCAGGGTGCTTTGCAAGCTTACGCCAACGCGTTGATGCCATGCCAAGGCGTTTTGCATGTTTGTGCTGAGACCGAATGCAAGACAGATGTGGTCAAAGAAATTATCAGTAGGCTCAACGAGATGGCGTGCCGCGAGTGCAGGAATGGCGAGTTTGTCACGTTGTTTTATGCAATCATTGACGTTAAAGAGCAGACTATAACCTATTGCAATTGCGGGCACGAGCCGGCGGTACTGATAAGAGACGGGCGGATTACGGAATTGGAAAAGGGCGGAATTGTGCTTGGAGTCGAGGAGCAGGCAGAATATGAGATTGAAACTTTACAGTTAAGAGATGGTGATTGTTTGTTGCTTTATAGCGACGGCCTGATTGACGCAGCCGATTTTGATGGTGAATTCTGGGGCAGGGAAAGGATGCTGAAAGCTGCGAAGAAGTCCACTGCGGGTTCAGCAGAGCAGATGGTTAAAAATATCTTAGGGTATAGAAGGCGGTTTGTGGGACTTGCCAGTCAGTGTGATGATACAAGTATTATTGTTGTCAAGGTGGTTAAACGGTAATTGGTTATTGGTTATTGGTTATTGGTAATTGGTTATTGGTTATTGGTGATTGGTTATTGGCGATTGGTAATTAGTGATTCGTTACCAGTTACCAGTTACCATTTACCATTTACCAGTTACCAGTTACCAGTTACCAAATTTGAGATGGCGAATTTGGTTATTACAATCGATGGTCCTGCCGCCAGCGGTAAGAGCACGGTGGCCCGGCTGTTAGCTAAGAGACTTGGGGCGAGTTTCCTTGATACCGGTGCGATGTATCGGGCTGTAACGTTGGCTGCAATTAAGGGCGGCGTCGATATGAGCGATGAAGAGAAGCTGCTTGGTGTTTTGGATAATAGGAAGTTTCAGTTTGCCGTTAGAGAAGGTAAGACGGTGGTTTGCATCGATGGGGTTGATGTTACCGAGCAAATACGTCGGCCGGAAGTTACGGCTAATGCTCGGCATATTGCCTCGGCGGTGAAGCTGCGGGAGAAGTTAGTGGAAATGCAAAGGCAATTTGCGGCAAGAGAGAAAAAAATAGTTACCGAGGGGAGAGACCAGGGTACAGTGGCTTTTCCCGACGCTGATGTAAAGTTTTTTTTGACAGCTGACGCAAGAGAGAGGGTAAGAAGAAGACAAGCTGAGCTGCGGGCTAAAGGCGGCGGTGAAAGTCTTGAGCAAATAGAAAAGGCCATAGAAGAAAGGGACAAAAGTGACGAGGATAGAGCAGTCGGCCCGTTAAGGCCGGCTGATGATGCTATTGTTATCGATACTACTGATTTGAGTATAGAAGAGGTTGTGGAAAGACTTTTGCGCTGCGTGGAAGAAAAATGCCTAAAAAGAAACCAAAAATGAGATGGTTCCGGTTTGCACGCTGGTGCTGCAAAGTTTTTTGCAATTTATTTTTTCGGATTCAGGTTTATGGAAGGGAAAATGTCCCCGATGAAGGCGCTTTTCTATTGGTCGGTAACCACCAGAGTTATCTCGACCCCATCCTTTGCGGAATACCTTTGAAAAGGCCTTTGCATTTTCTTGCCCGTGATTCACTCTGGAAAAACAGGTTTTTCGGCTGGCTGATTTCTTCGGTCAATACTATACCGGTCAAGCAGGGCAAGGCGGATCTGTCTGCAATGAAGAAGGTTATCGGCAAACTAAAAGAAGGTGGCGGCGTTTGTATTTTTCCGGAAGGTACGCGCACGAGCGACGGTAAAATTACGGCTTTCAAGCCCGGCTTTGGACTTCTATGCAGGCGGGGAGATGCAGCGGTTGTACCCGTTGTGATTGACGGCGCTTTTGAATGTTGGCCGAGGCATAAGAAGATATTTTCACCCGGACGGATTGAGGTTTGCTATGGCGAAGCCATACCGGCCGGCGAGGTCGCGAATATGAATGACAGGGAGCTCGCAGACGTCTTGACCGATACGCTGCGCCGGATGCAGATGGAAAGCCGGATAAAGCGCGGCAAAGAGCCGTATAATTATTGATGATTTCGTTGTTGCTTGTATCTGCTCATATTGCGATAAAGGGCGTTTGGGGCCCTCGAAATTACGCTTGACTATGTAGCTGGTTAAGCGTATTCTTATACACCGACTGTATTATTCGACGGTTGAGGGCAGCTTCTTAGAGTTCCCATTTTGCCAAATGTCGCAAAATGGGGTCCCTTAAATCAAGTGGGGACAGGAAATGGTTTTATATTATAGGAGAAACAAGATATACCAAAGATCAGCGGTTTTGGTGATTTTGTTGGGATTGACTTCCGTAACGTTAAAATCAGGTAACTGAATGTAATTTTACAATAATGGAGGACTACGAAATGGCTGAATGTGGAAAAACTTCAATCACAGGAAAAAGCAGGGAGCAAATCACCCGTCGTCGGTTCATTGCCGGCGCGACGGCACTGTCGTTTACAGTGATTAAGCCGGAGCTTGTTCGCGGCTATGATGCCAGCTCAAAAGTCGATTTGGGGATAATCGGCTGCGGTGGTAGGGGGACATGGATCGCCGAGCTGTTCAAGCAGCACGGCGGATATAATGTCGTGGCGGTGGCGGACTACTTCCAGGACAGGGTTGATGGCTGCGGCGGCAAATTGGGTGTGGACAATGCCCGGCGTTATACCGGCCTGTCAGGTTATCGCAAACTCCTGGATAAGGTGGACGCGGTGGCGATTGAGAGCCCGCCATATTTTCACCCTCAGCAGGCCGCTGATGCGGTGGACGCCGGCTGTCACGTGTACGTTGCCAAACCGCTCGCGGTGGATGCGCCTGGGTGCCGGAGTATTGGTGATAGCGGTAAAAAAGCCACGGCCAAAAAGCTTTGTTTCCTTGTTGATTTTCAGACCCGCGCCGACAAGTTTTACATGGAGGCGCTTAAACGCGTCCACGACGGCGCCCTTGGCCGATTTGCATTTGGCGAGTCGATTTACCACGCAGGTTGTCCGTTCGGGCGCATGTACAAGACCTGGCGGGATGCCCCAAAGAATCCGGAGAATCGTTTGCGGGCTTGGGGACTGGACAGGATACTATCCGGTGACATTATTACAGAGCAGAACATTCACACGCTCGACGTAATGAGCTGGATAATGAACCAGGAACCGATTTGGGCGGTGGGGACCGGTGGGAGAACGGTACGGCCCGTCGGCACCTGTTGGGACCATTTCGCGCTTCTCTTTGAGTATCCGAACAATGTGGGTATTACGTTCAGTTCAAGGCAAATCGAGGGTCACGGTACTCAGCCTTCGGGGATTAGGAATCGAATGTTCGGCGCCAAAGGCGTGCTCGAAACCGAATATGGCGGACAGGTCCTTATCCGCGCAAAGGGAGAGGACTTCTATCGCGGCGGCAAGAGCCCCGGGATATTTAAAGAAGGTGCTGTCGTCAACATCGCGACATTCCATAAGAACATTACAAGTAAGAACTTCGATAATCCGACGGTTGCGCCGAGCGTTCGCAGCAATCTTGTTACAATTCTTGGCCGTACTGCCGCATACGAGGGCAGGAAGGTGACCTGGAAAGAGATTATCAAAAGTAAAAAGAAATTGGACGCAAATCTTAAAGGTTTGAAAGCATAAGTAAAAAAATTAAGCACGAAAAATTTGGTTGGTTTTTGGAGACCGCTGTGTTGATTTTCGTGTGTTTATGGAGGTGTACAAGTGGGATATTCACATATAACCCGTCGTGAGATGATGGTGAATGGGGCTTGTGCTGTTGCGGGGCTTGCACTGACCACTTCGTGTCGCTCTTTTGAGCCTTTGTTGGGCGGTCGTGGTTTCAAAATTGGCGTCTGCGACTGGACAATAGGCAAGAGAACCGACCCTGCTTCGCTTGAGATGGCTAAGCGGCTGGGACTCGATGGCGTACAGGTGGACTTTGGAAGTGGGGAAAAAGACCTGCCTTTGTTTAACAAAGAGCTGCAACAGAAAATCCTTACCGAGGCGGCGAAGCACGAAATGGAGATAGCATCTCTGGCGATGGGCACTCTGAACAACGTGCCTTACAAGAGCGACCCGCGTGCCGAGCGCTGGCTGGACCACGGTATCGATGTCGCAAAGGCGATGGGTGCAAACGTTATCCTCGTGGCGTTCTTTGGTAACGGCGATTTGCGCAATGACCCCAGGGGTATGGACGTAGTGGTTGAACGGCTGAAGAAAATTGCGTCGAAGGCCGAAGATGCCGGGGTTGCGCTCGGCGTCGAATCTTGGCTCAGTGCTGAGCAGCACATGGAAATCATTGGCCGCATCGGCTCGCCGGCAGTCAAGGTTTATTACGATGTCGGCAACTCTCATAAGGCGGGCTACGATATCTATGAGGAGATACGCCTGCTGGGTAAGCAAATCTGCGAGTTTCACGCCAAGGACTACGATGACCTTTACGGCAAAGGTACAATTGCTTTCGAGGAAGTCCGCCGGGCGATGGACGACATTGGCTATCGCGGATGGATAGTTATGGAAGGTACGGAAATGCCGCTCGGGCTGGAGGAGAGTTGTCGGTACGACGCCCAATACCTGCGTCGCATCTTTCCGCCCAGAGTGTAGAGACGGAACGAAAAAACTGCTGAAAGAGATAACGGGATAGGGCGAAAAAGCGGTAATCGAGACCTATGTTGCCTGCGACGATTTTTAGGCGGGACATAAACTAATCGAAAGGAATTATTTATGAAAGAGAAAATAAACGGAAGAAAGCGAGGGCTAACTCGCAGGGATTTTATCAAGACATCAGCGGTGGCGGGTGCTGCTTTAGCATCGGGCACAAATCGTATCTTTGCGGCCGGCTCCGACGAGCTGCGCATCGGTCTTATCGGGTGCGGTGGTCGCGGCACGAGCGCGGCCTCGCAAGCTCTGACCTGTACCAAAAGGGGCGTCAAGCTCTGGGCGGTGGGCGATGTGTTCGGCGGCCAGGTCAAAGCGAGCCTCGATATGCTCCACAAAGGTGCC
>JAUXAB010000050.1 GCA_030615025.1 Phycisphaerae bacterium
AGGTAATCCCATTCGAGTAACGGCATTTTGTACAAATTCCCGCCAATATGGCCAAGCATTATAAATTCCATTTAAATTCGCAAATTGCTCAAATCCTTTTTGAGTTAGCCCTTCAAAGTTTTCTATTTTGTAAGCTAAAAGGAAAGAAGCATCAATAAGAATAACTGGTTTTTGAGTTTTACTTTCAATGAAAGCTTCAAAGTGGAATTTCGCAGTGACAATAATGTAGCCATTTCCTTTGTCCACTTGCACTTCAGTTGAATAGTTGATATTGTACGATTTTTTACCCAATGTGGCTTCTGGAGTTTGATCACATTTGCAACTTATTAACCTTACATCCTTTAACTGTACTCGATCAGAAACCAACAGACCAGCAGTAACCTTGTTTCCCCCTTTTAAAGCCTTGGTTTTTCTCTTTTTTTTCGCCATGATTTAAGCTGCCTGAGATAAATCTTTTTGTGTATCTTCATTAATCTCTCGATATTCACATTGTTGTATTACGATATCTACGGCCGGAACCCATTGATTAAAGGTAGTGCTCTCGAGTATGTTATTGATATCAAGTGGAACAGCGGACACCGCAAGCTTTGAATCAAGTGCGTACAGAAGATCAGCTACAGTTGTGAGTCGCATGTTGTGGTCGCCACTTAGGAGTTGTGTTATATTGCTTTTGCTTACGCCTGCGAGTCTCGAGAGATCTGCTTTACTAATCCTCTTTTCCTCCATGACCTTACAGATACTCTCTGTGATTTCAAAAATCAAATCCTCACGAAAGTAGAGTTTTCGACCCTCATGATCAGACATGAGTTTTTCGATAAATGTTTTGGCCATGTCATGAACTCCCTATTTAATTATTGTGATAATAATGAAATGTGTTCCTTCATTATCTCTTCAGCACGTTTAATCTGCCGTGGCGGTGTATCACCGGTTTCTTTGTCGAAGCCGTGCGTAAGTAACCACGTCTTCTCTAACTGAAAGCATAGAACGCGTACTTTTGGATATATTTTGAATTCATATATTTTGCCACTTCTCCCACCTATCTTCTTGAATCTTTCGGGGTTGTGAATTCTGCCGACCGATGCTATCATCATAAATGACTTTGACAGTTTTGCCCAGTCCAACTTTTCCAGCTTTTCAATATAGTCCATGGCAGGTCTATTGCCATTCTTCCGACGAGCATAAGCCACAATAGCACAAGACCCTGTAATCAATGGATCATTTCTAAAATCTATTACGGTTTTATTCGTCATTTGTTTAGCAACAGTTTAATTATAACTTAACTTTTTGCCTAAGTCAATGTCAATCTGTAAAAATGAAAAAAATTCATTCCAAATCCCTAAATTACTGCAAAACTCAGCAGAAAGGCATATATATAGTACTTTAAACCAGCAAACCTACTATATACAGGCATTTTTGGGCTTACAGATTTCTACATAATTTTACAAAAATGTATTAGATTCCGCTTCATCTGAAGTTATGTTCGGTAGAATCCAGTTGTCTATACTTTAACTTACGGATAGTCCCTGGAAGCAAAACTGTAGGCTTTATTATATCGTCTACCCAGTCGATCTGCAACAAAAGTTTGTTTTTGGCCCGTTCTTTCGCCCCCCTACACACCGTCAAATGGGCAATCCTACGTGTCGCCAGAGTTACTGCTTCTCGCCGAGCTTGTTTTGGGGCTGGTAGATTTGCCTCAAAGCGGCGGAAGCACAGTTGCGTACCCCAGTGTGCTCATCGTCTAAAGCGGCCTTCAAAGGCTCTATCGCCCTTGCGTCCTTTATCCGACCTAAAGCCCATGCCGCGAACCATCGGACAGACGAATTCTCATCCTTCAGGGCGGCAATCAATGGTTCTACCGCCCTGGTGTCCTTTATGTTACCTAAAGCCTGTGCGGCTTTGTATCGGACATCCGCACTGGTGTCCTTAATAGCACCAATCAAAGGTTCCACGGCCTCTGCGGCCTTTATACCACCCAAAACCTCTGCTGCTTTGCATCGGACGGCCAAATTCGGGTCCTTCAATGCAGCACTTAAAGGCCCTACAGCTCTTTCGTCCTTTATCTTCCCTAAAGCCTCTGCTGCACCGTATCGGGCACGGGAATCTCCGTCGTTCAAGGCGGCAATCAAGGGCTGTACTACTGGTGTACCTATACTTCCTAAGATCACTGCTGCGCGCCCTCGGATGTGCGAGTCCTCATCTTTCAAAGCTGCAACCAAAGGTTCCGCCACACTCGCAGCGTCGCGCTTACCTGCATTCACTAAATCCTTTTCTGCGTGCCGTTGAATATATGGGTTCTCATCCTTCAAAGCCCTCATCCAAAACTCTGCCAATCTTGCCTCTTCTATCTTACCCATATTCAGTAAGGCCTCTGCCGCTCTGAATTGAACGCGCCAATTCTCATCCTGTAAAGCAGCAATTAGTGGCTCTACCGCTCTTTCGTCTTGTATCTTTGATAAGCTGGCTGCTGCTTCGATTCGAGTGGCCCAATGCTCATCCTTCAAAGCCCTGAGCCAAAACTCTACCACCTTCGGCTCCTTTGTCTTACCCATATTCACTAAAGCCTCCGCCGCTTCGAATTGGACGCTCCGATTCTCATCCTTCAAAGCAGCAATCAATGGCTCGACCGCCCTTGCGTCCTTTATCTGGCCTAATGCCTCCGCCGCATACCATCGGACCCGCGAGTCCGTATCCTTCAAAGCAGCAATCAAATGTTCTGTCGCCCCTGCATTCTTTATCCTACCTAAAGCCCTTGCCACGCCCTGTCGGATATACGAATCCTCATCTCTCATAGCCTCAATCAAGGGCGGTACCGCTGCAGGCTCTTTGAACTGCCCAAGAGCCTGCACCGCTTCCAATCGAACGCGCTGTTCGTCATCCTTCAAGGCATCGCTCAAAGGCCTTATGCTGTTTGCGTCCTGTAGTTGACCCAAGGCGCGTGCCGCATTCGCCCGGACGTGCGAATCTTCATCCTTCAAAGTCTCAATCAAAAACTTTACTGCTGTTCTGTCTGCTATCCGACCTAAAGCTGTTGCTGCGCTGCACCGAACAGAAGAATCCTTGTCCTCTAAAGCAGCAATCAATGCCTCGACGGCCCTTGTATCTTTTGTCCAGCCTAAGGCCAACGCCGTAAGGCATCGCACTGTTGGGTCCTTGTCCTTCAAAGCCACGATTAAAGGCTCGACAGCTATTGGCTGCCTAAACGGTCCTAAGGCTTCTGCCGCGGCTCGTCGAACGCCCACATTCTTATGCTTCAATGCCTTTATCAAATGCTCCACGACCTGCGGATATCCTAACCTACCTAATGCCCATACCGCGAACTGGCGATCCAGAGGAGATACAATAAAACAGGGACGCTCTAAAGTGCGACACAGATACGGCGCGCACTCTGAGTATCTACCTGCTCGGAAGAGTCGGATACCCTTTCGATGGTCCAGGAAACTTAACGCCAGGTAGATGGCGAACAGTATCCCGAAGACAATGATTGTTGCGGCTACAACCAGCCACTTTCTGAGTTGCATTATATTTTCCCTTAGGAACTCTTGACATTCAGCCCCCGCTGCTTCGTTTTTGCGAAGCAAAACGGCGGGGGCGATTTTTATTGCCGATATTAGCCGGTTTATGTTATCCGGCTGCGGTTGACAGTATTAGGGCGGCCGTTTCAACTGCCACAGGAGCTGATTCTCGATACTACACTCCTTAGCTCATTTTAGTTCACTTTAGGCATTTTAGCTCACTTTAGGCACTGGAGGTCGCTCTAAAAGTGCCTAACGTTTGGAGTGCCTAAATTGCCTAAAGTTATGGATTATTTTTTTCACTTTAGCTCACTTTAGATTAGAACCATTGTCTTATTGCGTTCTCCTTTATCCTGGTTATAATATGACTATTCTTTGTATACCGCCAGCGAAAAAAAAAATTTGCCCGGATCCTCAAGAGAGGATTTTGCCTGCACCTGCGGTTGCCTGCAGGTGGCGCAGGCACAGGTGGCTACAGGGTTTCCGAGACTTGTAACTTGTAACTGGGATATCCGAATAACCAATTACCGATTACCAATAACCAATTATGGATCTATCTATTGTTATACCGGCACTTGACGAAAGCAAAAAGATTGGTCGGGATGTCGAAGCGGCAGCGGCGTTTTTAGAGAGCAATCGTTTGGCGGGAGAGATTATAGTCGTCGATGACGGCAGCAACGACAACACCGCCGAAGCTGCAAAAAATGCTCTCGCCACCCCATCTACTGGAATAGATGTCAAAGTTGAGCGTTATGCCCATCATCGGGGCAAAGGTTACGCCATTCGAACTGGTATAAAACAAACGAGCGGCGAATATGTGATGTTTGCCGACAGCGGCTGTTGTGTGCCCTATGAAGATGTTTTGCACGGACTGAAGTTACTGAAAGACGGGGCCTGTGATATAGCACACGGTTCAAGAAAAATCAGGGGATGCCATATTGAGAGGACCCAGAGCCTATATCGGCGGATTTGTTCCAAAATGTTCCACTGGTTTGTGATTCACTATATGAAAGTCCCCTCTGAATTCACCGATACGCAATGCGGGTTTAAAATATACAAAGGCGACGTCGCGCGACACTTGTATGGCGAATGTATTACTGATGGATTTATGTTCGATGTGGAAATCATACTGCGGGCCCAAAAAGAGGGCTACCGCATAAAAGAATTTCCCGTCGATTGGACCTGCGACCGTGACAGTCGGTTATCGCCGACTCGCAGTTTTTGGCGGGTCCTTTCCGAACTGATAACTATCAAGCGAGCTCTGGACAAAAAACAAAAACCTTTCCCCGGCACCGGCGAATAAAACTGCCGGCTATGTGTATCCGGGCATGTGCTTCCTGCCAGGCCGTTTTAACAGTGGTGAGACTGGGAGCAAACGATGATAAGAGTAGGATTGAGTGCTGTCATTCTGGCGAGTTTCTGTGTGCCATCTTTTGCTTTGCCTGCACCTGCCTTCTTGCTTTCGCAAGAAAGCAGGGAGGCACAGGTGGAATTATACGTAGCCCCCGACGGTCGCGACACCAACCCCGGCACGAAGGGCCGACCGTTCGCTACCCTCACCCACGCCCGCGACGCGGTGCGCCGGATGAAGAAGACCTCGAAGGGACCCGTCACGGTCTACATTCGCGGCGGCACCTATTACCTGGATGAGCCGCTGGTATTTACCGCCGAAGACTCGGGCAGCCGCCAGGCGCCGGTGCGCTTCGTCGCCTATAAGAACGAAAAGCCCGTGTTGAGCGGCGGCGTGAAGCTCGATCTGGCCTGGAGGCCATACCGGGGCGGAGTCTTCCAGGCGAACGTGCCGGCGGTGCGGAAAGGTAAGCTCACTTTCACACAGTTGTTCGTCAACGGGAGACGCCGGTACCTGGCACGCTACCCTAACTTCGCCGGGGATTACCGCTATAATGGCCCCGGCTGTAACTCCGACGCAATTAGTCCCGAGCGCATCAAGCGATGGAAGAATCCGGTAGGCGGTTTTATCCACGGCTTGTCCAGCCATCGATGGGGCAGCCTGCATTACCGAATTACCGGCGTAGACGAAAACGGCAAGCTAAAACTTGAGGGCGGTGACCAAATCAACCGCAGCTCATCATTGCACAAACAGTACCGGTTCATCGAGAACATCTTCGAAGAAATGGATGCGCCGGGCGAGTGGTACCTCGATTCCAACAAGGGCGTTCTGTACCTTATTCCGCCTAAGGGCGCCGATATTGCCAAGGCCCGCGTGGAGGCCGTGGTGCTTAAGCAGCTCATCGAGTTTCGCGGCTCGATACGTCAGCCCGTACGGAACATTCACCTTCGCGGCCTGACGCTGACCCAAACAGCCCGCACCGTCCTGGAAAAATATGAGCCGCTGCTCAGGGGCGACTGGTCGATTGTACGGGCCGGGGCGGTGTTCTTCGAGGGCGCCGAGAACTGCTCGGTGACCGACTGCTTCTTTGACTCCGTGGGTGGCAACGGAGTATTCATCAGCAACTACAACCGACGGATAAAAGTCTCCGGCTGTAAGTTCACCGAGGCCGGCGACAGCGCCATTTGTCTGGTAGGTGACTTCAATGCCGTGCGCAGCGCGTCAACCTGGCAGAACCAAATCGCTGACCCTCCGGACAAGACCGTCGGCCCGCGCTCGCTGAACTACCCGGCTCTGAGCGTGATACACAACAATCTGATTTACAATATCGGTATCTTCGGCAAGCAGACAGCCGGCGTATTCATCTCAATGGCTGCAGAGATTACCGTCAGCCATAATACCATTTACCGCGTCCCGCGCGCCGGTATCTGCATCAACGACGGCACCTGGGGTGGACATCTCATCGAATACAACGACGTCTTCAACACGGTACGCGAGACCGGTGACCACGGGCCGTTCAACTCCTGGGGACGCGACCGGCACTGGGGCTCGCGCAGCGACCTGACACGCACCCTCTGCCAGCTCGATAACTTCAAGACAACTATCATCCGCCACAACCGCTTCGCTCACTGGGGCAGTCACTCCTGGGGCATTGACCTCGACGATGGCTCTTCCAACTACCACCTTTACAATAACCTCTGCCTGGGCATGAGCTTCAAGCTGCGAGAGGGGTTTTTCCGCCTGGTGGAAAACAACGTCTGCGTCGGCCCGATTCCGCCGGGCCTCCACGTGTGGTACCAGGGCTGCGATGACGTCATCCGCCGCAATATCATCGTCAACACCGAACACACCGATATATATGAGTTTATCAGGTGCAATCCAACCTACGCCAGGCAGTTCGACTACAACCTGTTTTACAACTACAAGGGTGAGCCGACCGTACGGCTCAGAGCAGGTGCTCTGTCACCTTTCAAAGAGCTAATGTCGTTTGCCGAGTGGCAGGCACAAGGTTTTGATGTGGACTCGCTGTTTGCCGACCCACTGTTTATCGATCCGGCCAACGGGGACTATCGCGTCCAGCCGAATTCGCCTGCCCTGAAGCTTGGCTTCAAAAACTTCCCTATGGATAATTTCGGCGTCCTCAAGCCTGAGTTTCGCACCGAGGCCGAAGAAGGGCATCGACGTTTCGACCAGACACGAACCCAGCTCAAGCAGGTAATTCAACCCAGCGATGACCGTTAACATTGGTGGTCTGCGGCGTGCTCGCCACAAGGACAAGTGAATAGTCGAGATGCTACCTTCAAGTTAGAAAAGTAAGTAACCGTTCAGGGGTATTTTACGACATTGGGCAACACACCCAATCTTAAAATACCCAATTTTCAATCTCTCACTTCATTCAACACATTCCAGGATATCGTTCGAGTCACAGGATAACTGTTTTTCTCAAGCGGGACAGCCCTCTTGACCAATAATATCTGTGCCAAATAGCTTGAGGACAAATAGTGACATCTGCTCGCGAACAATTTTATAAGAGGCGAATCGCAGCCCCGCCTTCTGCCGCCACAGCGTTCTCACTCTTTGCGTTTTGCAAATAGGAACTTGGCACAGCGTAAAATGTGGGGTCGGTTTGCGTTGAATTTGCTTGCAATATTTACATCTGGAATATAAAGTGAGCACGGAATTAGAGAAGTGTTTTTTAGGGCCCGTAGCTCAGCGGCAGAGCAGTGGACTCATAATCCATTGGTCGTAGGTTCGAATCCTACCGGGCCCAATTGATTTTTCACCGTTGTCAGGAAATGACGCGGGGTCTTTTTTTGTCTCTAAGCCTGCCAAATTCAAGGGCTTAGGTGTATCCGCTGTGATTGCGGCCACGTGCTCTTGTTGGTTTTTAACTGTGCCGTTTGAGGACATCGAAACACTATCCGGGTAAGCAGTTCCTGTCCGTTTTCCTGTCCATTTTCCTGTCAACGGCCTGTCTGTGGAAATCTCTCGACCGTCTGTTCCGGTTGCCATAGCCCCTACTTTTTCTTGAGTGCCCGGCCAAGGATAGTCCGGCAGATTCTCTACCGCTCGCCTTATGTCATAAATCTGAACGTGGGTATATGTGCCTAACGTCAGATTCGACTTATCGCTATGCCGCATTATCGTCATTTGTTCTTTCAGTGATGCCCCGGTTCTGTCAAGCTCGGTTGCGAGTGTGTGACGCAGCGAATGAAATACAATTTTGAGTCCAGTATCATCGACAATGGGTATGTTTGCAGCCTGACAGTCGGCGTGGAGCATTTTAGCGGTGCGATAATGGCTCGGCATGTCGAAAGCCTTCGCATTCGGCAACTTATCTGCGAAGAACGCTCTCAACTGTGCCGCTCGTTTGTGCTTCAGTAACTGGACAGCCTTTTTTCCATCCTTGCAAAATTCGGGTTTGACCGTCACTGTAGCCGAGTCGAAGTCGAATGAGCCAACGGTTAAGGACTGCAACTCCCGGACTCGCAGGCCCGTTTCTATCCCCATCAAATACAAAACGGCACGAGCAAATCCCGACATTCCAAAACGAAACGGGGCTTTTTCCGTAACAGCAAGCAACCTGCAGACTTCGTCAAAACCGAGTGGACGCCGGTCAGCCTCGACAGTTTTTAATCGCTTCAAATACGCGACAGGCGATTCAGCAGACCTTCGTTCTCGTACCATCCACGCACAGAACATTCGGACGCTCGTCAGGTAATGGTTGAATGTCGTGTTGCTTATAGTATCACCGCTCCGCTTCTTCAGGTTGGCGAGGAAGTCCATTATCTTGTTTGCCTGTATGTCGCTCCAATAGCAGAATCCGCAACCGTCAAAAACCCGCTTAATCCGCGCGAGCGTTATTCTGACATGAGCATCGCTATTGCCAGCGGTCAGCGATTTGCGAAAATCCTGTAAATGCTCCGATAGGGACCGCTTTTTGTGTTCTGCAAATTGGTCAGTTAGACCGACCTGAGCACGTTCGGCCTGACGTTCAAGCTGTGCTGCTTTCTGCCGCGTGGCGGTCAAATCACGATATCCCTTCACTCGCCGGACCTTTCCGTCTTTATCTCGGTATTCAATGTACCAGGAGCCAGATTTCTTCACTTTCTTCCTGCCGGTTCCGTCTGTTACCGTTCGTCGTCGTCGAAAAACGCTTGCCATAATACACCTCGTTTCTTCTTGACCTCACTGACAAAAAGGTCTATAATATGTTTACATCTTAATATTGCTCCTGCTCACTTCTATTCCTCAGAGTTGCTCGCAGGGGCCTTTTTACTTTCTTACACTTTTTCGGTGTTAGTTCAAGCCCTAAGATTTTAATCAGCTCCGATACCACTTCAGATCGAGCATCCGTCTTGCCGGACAAAAAGTCATATATCGTTTGACGTGGTATCTTGCCCTTGAGCATCTCTGATAACCGGTTAGGATTCAGATTCAACTCTTTCATACGTTTTGTAATTGCTTTTCTAATCATTGTCATATTTGGATTATACGACATATCGGACACCTGTCAAGCACTAAATATTAAAATATTCAACTTTTTTCGCCTTTTTTTGAGAAAAAAACCATGCTCATTCGTTCGCTTGCTCTGCTCCCTTAATAAGCTCGCTTCGCTCACTCATTCGCAACGACTGGTTTTTTTCTTTTTTCTCTTCAATCTCACCTATCTCAAAAGGTAAATTTCTCTTTTGCCCTTTCCCTTTGCATTTAGGGATGCTCTCTACATGGGGAGGGCAATATACGTAAGACATAGTTACAGATAACTGTTGAATTTTGGATAAATACACCTCTTAACTTTATCCATAACTGTTGCTCAACAGTCATTGATAACTGCTGTTCAACTGTTATTCATAACTGTTGATTTTTTCTTTGGCTTGCAATTTTTGCCATGTTTGTTGCCTTTTCTAAAACCAATTTTTTGTTTTCGCTTGGGTCGCTCCATCTGTACAAACTCATCTGTCCCATACTTTTCCCAGCGGTCGCTGATAGCATACAGTGATAAATCTCTATGCAGACCAAATCCTGATTTAGCTATATCAATTAGTCCTACTACAACAAGCTGCTCAATTGCTCGTTTGAATTTGCCTGATGATATACCCCATTTTTCCTCGGCTTCTATGTAGGTGAACTGGATTTCTCCATTGTTAGCAATAAACCAGCCATATTTGCGTTTTGGTTTTCCGTCAACTTGCTTAGGTACACATTTAGTCAGAAATATCATATACACCTGACAGGCAACAGCAGTTTTCAAAGACCGAAATGCTTTAGAGGTTATCATTCTTTTGGAGACAAACATCCTGTCCCGCTTTACCTCTTTGAACCGCTGCTCTGTTGTTTTTAGTAAGTCTTCTCCGTTCATTTTTCTTTTTTAGTAACGCTTTTGATGTCCATTTTGACAGCACCCTATCTGCGATACCCTTTAGGCTCTGTGTGGATACACCCAATTGTTGGCTCAGGTCATTAAGCTGCTGGTTTGTAATTTGACGGTTGTATTGCTGCTGTAGGGCTGTAAAGTTTCTGTCTGGCTTGTCGTCTTGCCCTACTGTAAACCTCTGCTGTGAGCGGTACTGCTTACTTTTGGGCCGGTCGGCTAAGATATGCAAATATCCGGCATCACCGCACTGCTTCACAGAGCCGGCTTCAATGCGTTGACATATAGCCGCTGATCCATCCTCGGCAATCAGACACCAATCTGGCTTGTTGCAAACCGGGCAGGGATTTCGCTTACTCACACGGGGCATTTTCTCACTTATCATCGTTTTTACTCTCCCTTTTATCAAAGTTCGTTGATTCTGACTCATTTGGAACGCCCTCAGGCGCTACCTGTGAGACTCTGGAGCGTGGACGATACGGATATAACGGCATCCCAGGTTGGGCTGGCAGCTTTCTCTCCTCGTTTCACCATCGCCATATAACGCTTTAACTTCCAAATTGTGCGATATAGCCCAAATATACCAACCTCGTTTTTTGCCATTTTTAAGTTGTTTATTTATAAGCATTTACAAAAGCCAAAATGCGGTCAAAGCGTTACGTTGACAGAATTTGAAAGTCGGTGTTTTCGCTGTCTTTCCCGGTTGGCTTGTTTTGCTCTTTGCTTTGAACAACTTTCGCAATATCTCTGCCGGAATCGTAACGGAGTTCCACATTCACATCGCCTGACTTTTACTTTTTGTTTTTTTGCTCCAGTCAAGTCTGCATATTGAGCGAACAACTTTGCATAGTCGTACCCAGGCAACTTATATTTGTAATCCGGCGGACCAAGAACGCATTTCTCAAAGTAACCGCATCGCTGACCATCCAGGACTTTACAGGAATCAGCAAACAGACAACTCTGATAGTGCCTGTCGTAATTGGCACAGTTGTCTTTTAAGAATCCGATTAGTTTTGTTTCTTTTTTCCTTGTCATAGTTATTCGTGTCCTTTATAAAAAAGGCGGCGCTGAGCTATTTTCTTTTGTCGCGCGATATTCATAGCGCCACCTCACGAACTTTAAGGTCAAGATATTCCTGCAGTTTCGACTCAAAAATATGCCAGGTCTTTTGCCGCTGGTGTTGGCTCAGGGGGTTTTGTAGGTAGAACAATAGCCCCGCTACCTCTCCAGCAAGTTTTTTCAGAGATTTTGCTATTGACTCCGCGGAGTGCATCTGGTATGGTTTATTTGCTAAAAGGAACGCATTTTGCGTTGGCTCGACCATCGTCTCATGGGCGATGGTCTTGCCTTTTGTACTCAACATTTTCGGCCTCCTTTCTGGCTTCAAATTCCTGCCTTGAGGGACAGCCCAAAGCGATCCATTGCTCAATATCCGATTGTCTCCACCGGATTGCACCTGCCCCAACTTTGACCGGTGAACAAATCAGCCCTGCACTACGCATCCTAAAGATAGCACGCTTGCTCAAGGATAGTTTCTCTGCAATCGCCTGAGCGGTTAGTAATTTTTCTGTCTTTTGTTCGTTCATAATTACGCTCCTTAAAAAATTGTTGTCCTTTTTAAGTTGCGTCTGGGGTAGTAATAAACGGGGACAGAAACGGAAAAAAATTGCTATGGAGTGATAATTGCTATGGTAATTTCTTGTTAGAACAAGAGATAAAATTTTACAAAAATTTGTTTTTTGTTATCCCCTATGAGGGATATACAGGGGGATACTAAGGGGGATGCTACTACCTGTCATTTATAAATCGACATCATCTTTGTGTTTAATTTTTGGCCAAAGAGCATAGCATTTAGACTTGTCGTCATATTTTACAAACTCAATATCTTTAGTCACATCAGAGAAAGCCATTGCTACAATTTTTTCGTTCAGTTTCGTGTTGGTCTGCTTAGCAATATCAGAGGGCCTTGTCTTTTCTGTACATAGATTTTTTATTTCGCTCTGTGGTAGTGGATTTTTTGCGGCGAATAAAAATAAGAGCTTGTGAGGATTCGTTTCATTCCGTAGTCGCAAGTCTTTAGCTTCCTGTTTGTAATAAAACTTTATTCTGTTGTCTTCGATTATAAAACAAGCATCACCTGATTTTTTCCACGGCTGAAATTTTTTCTCCGCTTTCTTAGGCGTTTTGGTTTTCTTGGCTTTCGACTTGTTATTAGGCGTAGTTTCCTGCCTTGCTTCTGTTGGCTGCTGCGATTCAACTTCTATTTTGTATTTGATTTTCTCAAGCTCTTGGATCACATCATCCAAATCTACAGGACGTCCCGATTTAATTCCCATTTCAATTATGCCCGATTCACTTTTTCCCCACGAGCCTTTTTCCTTAAGATAGTCTTTGTAAGGAAACAACAGCATATCAATTTCGTTTATCAATTGCTTTATATCTTCAGGCCAATCTCCTTCCCGCTGCCTTCTAAGTAAATCACACTGATTTACCGTTTCTATTATTTTGGCTACTCTATCTTTGGCCTTTTCTTCTCGTTCTAATTTACGGCTTATTGACTTTTTGATTTGGTGTAATTGTTGTTTTTTAGTACTTAGAATTTTACTATCCGCAATAAGTCTTGGTATAACCTCATTTAATAATCTCGCAAGCTCATCTATCGGTAGTTCCTCTAACTTGTTTTCAAACAATTCTTTTGGGTGCATCCCTACAAATTTTAAGAGTTTTTCTGATGGGGTATTTTGCCTGCTTTCTTTTAACGATGTTGAATCAAAGTCGAGTAACGACCTTAGAAGCTGTTCCGCTGACAATTTCCCATCGACTTCATCATCAATAGTGTGAACCATCTCATCAGCTTTATCAGGAGAGGTATTGCATTTTTCATTTATAAAATCGGATAGTTTTTCCTTGAGGGTTTTTAGTTTTTCAATTATTTCAACAATGTTTTTAATTGTAGGGTGTAATATTGTTTTTAATGGCCCTTTATTTTCCTGCCCTGTATTGGCTGGCTTTTCGGGAAGATCAGCTTTCACATGGTCAAGAGCAAGCTCGATATAAGCCCGTAAACGGTCACCTGCAACCAATTCCTTGGAGTACTCCCAGCTTATTTCTTCCAGAATAATGTAAACCCTCTCTTCATCCTCCGACCATATTCCATTATTGATTTTTATATCATCTACCCTATAGTGATCGTGAAGGATTGTTAACAAAGCATAATAGGCAGGTAATACTTCTTTTATTGGATACTCTGGTCCTTGCGGTGGTAACGTACATTCTGTTATGTCATCTTTGGGTAGGGATGATAGTAATAGATCTAGTTTGTCTCGCTCCCAAGAGATTCTATCCTGTTGCCGAAAGCACTTTAGGTTTGCCGGTTTAACTATCAGCTTACCTACCTTTAGAGCTATTCCGATAAGAAATGCCTCGTGTTCTCGCTCATCCATTTTTCGTTATCCTTGCCTGCCTGAATAACCGGTTCAATCAGCCATTTTGAGCCTTAATTTTCGGCCTGTATTGTAGCCTTTGGCGGTTCAAAATGCAATATCTGGCTGTAAATATCCTTGCTTGGCAGTCAGAAAACGAGTATGATTAAACACGCTGACAAGTAAATAGCTTTTAGTACTGAACTTTTGGCGTTTTCTTTCAAACCGCCAAGTTTTTTTGAAATTTTGCTGAAAGAGGGGAAGCGGATAAAATCACCGCCTGAGGGCAGCTCGGAATCTCGGTAAGTGTACCCTATCAGCATAAGCCCGGATTTTGATTAAACTTGAGCAGGTAGAGCACAGATGAGGAGGGCAGAATGGGAGTGGAGAGGGAAGGTCTGTAAAGAAACTCGGAGGCCACAGATGGCTGAAGGTAGCAGGGCAAAGGGATGGGGTGCTACGATGACGAGGACGAGAAATGTGGTATCGGTTAGGGGACGGTCGACAGAGAGCTTGCAGCACTTGGTGTCGGACACTATAGGCTTGTTGTAACAGTTCTTAATACACTTTCGCAAAACTGCGTGTAGAGCGACTCTCAGGAGTATCAGTGGTTGAGCATCAAGCTATAAGCCCTAAATGCCGATAAAAAAATGGGAGGGCCGCGGTCTGCGACCCTCCCGGGCCGGCATCGTTAAGGATGGGGCAAGCCCGGCGGAACTTCGTGGAAGCACCGAGCCGCCCAACGATGCCGGTTTTATTTCAGCTTTCAGATATCAACTATTAGGTATCACGCATCAAAGATTAGGGTTTGATATTGTTGTTTTGTGGTACTTTTTACAACAAAAGCTACGAGCAAGGAAAACATGTACGTATCCCAAAAATCTGGCAAGGCGCCATTTGCGGACAATATTGATGATTTCCCACCTACTGACCATCATTCACAGCTCCCCTCTAAAAAGGCCTCCCCTTCTATCCTTATCGCGTCTCCACCGCTCCCTGCCTTCCACCTTCTTACCACATCGCTCGCAAATATATACATAGACGATTGTGCGCGGGCCCAAAATGTGAGTGGAAGCTGGCCCCCAGCGGTGGAGGCCCAGCCAGCAAAGTATCCTACGCATCTCTCATTCTCCTCTCTTCATAAAGCTGTCCTACCAAACTCGTGCCATCCTCGCCTTGTCAACCCCCTGACTGTTCTGGGTGCTGATTAAGAATCTCCCACGTTATTCTTCACCCGTAAAGCCGATAAGAGGATAAGCGAGCCTTTGTCTGCAACCCTCGTGACCGATACCAGCAAGGATGGGGCAAGCCCGGCGGAACTTCGTGGAAGCACCGAACCGCCCAACGATGCCGGTTTTATTTTAGCTTTCAGCGATTAGCTGTCAGCGTTCAGATTTCAGAAATCAGCGTTCACTGGCACTTGACGTTTTGAATTTTTGAAGCAAACGGAACAGAGCAGGACGGCAGAGATACCGACAATGTCAGCCAGCCAGTCGGTTAAACTCGCGGTTCGGTTGACAAAAGGTTGGGTAAGTTCATCGAGGGTGCCAAGAGCTAAAATGGCAAAGAAGAGAAGCGAAGCTAATAGCAGAGTAGGGGAAGTCCTGAGCGAAAGAACGAAAAGAAGGGTGATTGCTCCGTACGCCAAGGCGTGCGCGAGCTTGTCGAGACCACTTATTTGTAATCGGATTGGCATTACCTCCTGTGGAAGATGAGTAAGCAAGACAACAATCGCAGTGAAAGTAACTGCAATTATCAGCCACTTGATGTTGAAATAGCGGTTAGCCATTAGCGGTTAGGGGTTAACAATAGGTGGGGGTTTACTTTGTGGGCTTAGTCACTTGAGAGCCAGCAATCGTAGCAACTTTCTTTATGACCTTAGCGGGTATCCCCGCAGCCACTGAATAGCTCGGAACATCTGTCGTGACCAAGGAGAGCGCACCTATTATAGCATGCGACCCAATTTCGACGTTCGGCAAAACAACCACTCCGATTCCCAAAAAAGCCCTTTCACGAATATAAACATCGCCAAAGCGAACCTCCTCTCCCGAAGTATAGTAATGTGCATTGTCATGTTCCAGAATGGTCGTTCTTGCCGTTATAACAGCGCAATCATCAATGTGAATCATGTGTGGGTGGACATGGCCTATGATGCAGAAATATCCTATCTCGACGTTTCGTCCAATATCTACGCCTCGCAAACGGTGGAAGAACACCCTCAAAGACTTATGAGGTGCAAACCAAGCAGGTAAAATAAAAATGCTCGAACGTACGCGGTTCCAGAACCGGCCCTTAGCCTTTAAGTGGTTTTGGTCTTTGCTCATATCAGCCTCCTATATATCTCTGAGTATGCTTCAACCATTTTGCGAACATCAAATTCCCGCTTCACATGTTCACGGTTGCGCTGTCCCTCGCTGTTACGAATCGACAAGACGCGTGTTAAATCCAGTGCATATGGGTCAACGTAAGTACACGCAGGCATTTTCAAGAAGCGATGCTGCGGAATGTCTGACAATACAAGATACAGCCCTTCAGATGCGGCCTCCAGGACACTTACTGGGAGGCCCTCAGAAAAGGATGGGTTGACAAAGACGCGATACTTCGACAAGGTTGGTTGAACGTCCTCAAAATAGAGCGGGCCTTTCCATTCTGCGTAGCGTGAGCTTTGGATTAGCTGTAGTACCCTCTCACGAAATTTGGTGTCATGACGGTCAAATGGGCCATAGAGGTCGACTTTGACTCCTGCGGCTTCCGCAGCCTCTATCAAACGGAGAATATTTTTTTCTGGTGAGAGTCGGCCCAGATAGACCATTCCGTCTTTCTTAGATGGCTCTTGTTCCTCACGAACCACTACGCCATTTCTGATTAGGTACAATTTTCTAAAAGGAATGATTCTTTTGAATAATCGCCAGTCATACTCGCCAACAAATACGGTCTTATCCAATAAACAACATGCCAGGCAATCAAGAAGAAAAAGTGCCAATCTTGTGTGGAAAGGCCATCGTTTCAAACGCCATGCACACCCGTGTATGGTTATTACACAGTGATGACCGGTCAGTTTCAGCAGGAGTGCGAGCGGTATAAATGTTTCTTTATGAAGGTGCACTAAATTTATAGATTTCTCCTTTGCATATGCACGAGCCATTTGCAATTGGCGGAAGAGCCCTTTTGGTAGAGCCATGACTCTTGGATGGTCAACTTCAGGTTCCCATTCTGTGAAAATGTGATTTTCAATTTCTGAGACGCCGCCTACTATGTCGGAAACCACCTTCTCAACGCCGCCGTGATTGGGAGGGTAGTTTTTGGGGCCGATATGAAGAACTTTCAACTGAATATCTCCCATAGTCGTTGTTCCCAATCAGATTCGATTAGTTGAATAAGTTCTGGGTTATCATGCTTGAAATCTCTTTTATCGTAGAGCAATCTATCCAAGACAGACTCAAGCTCGCTGTTGTTTTCATCTTTTGATTTATAGTTGCCGTGGTTTAGCGAATTCAGATTGAATCGCCATTGATCGGCAATAGAAAGGTACTTGAAAGGAAATTCTCGATGTACTACCACGGCACAGCAATACTATCCTATCCACTGGTCCGAAAAACCGGGAGTATTATAGCCTGAGATGTTGGATTATTCTTTTAGGTATTGAGTTAAGGATTCTGGGAAATGCACATATACTACGCAATAAAAATTGTATGGCATGAAAGTAATGTCCATTAACTAAGCCCACTTGACTTAACTTTAGCATTTGATTTGCTTTGAAACGTCTTTCATCATCTTTTGAAACTGTCTTGTACCATTTTTCAAAATCTACAAGAAAATCTTCCCAATATGGTGAGTTGGGCAAATAGATACCTCGCTTTTTTTGTTGAATGGCGACCTTCAAAGCAAGATGTCTATATTTAAGCGATTCACTTTCAGTCCCTGATTCGGTCACGGAGCCTAAGCTAAAACGGTAATAAGCCAAAACGTCACTTAAATTATGCAAACGGGATTTATGACTGACGCGCAACCAGAGTTCGTAATCCTGACTTTTTTCAAAGATCTCATTGTAGTTCCCCAAAGAATTAATCTGCTGCTTGCGAAACATTACAGTTGAATGAACGATTTGATTACCATTTTCATATAGTTTTTTTGTTATCTTCTCATGGGATTGCGGAAACACAAATTTGTTCAGTGGATTCCCTTTCTCGTCTATCCGAATTATGGCTCCCCCAAGAACAGCAACCTCAGGATGAGCATCCAAATACGCAACTTGCTTTTCAAATCGATCAGGGAATGAAATATCATCAGCGTCTTGTCTTGCTATGTATTCTCCACTCGCTATTTTTAGTCCCTTGTTGAGAGATTTGGTTAGGCCCATATTCTTTTGCTGAATCACAACCAATCTACTATCATTAAAGGAATCGATAATCTCCTGAGAAGCGTCAGTAGAGCCGTCATTGATGATAATAAATTCAAAATCATGGAATGTCTGGTTGAGGATACTTTTTATCGCTTCTCGAAGATATTGAGCACCGTTATAGACTGGCATTATTACGCTCACAAATGAAATTCTACGCATCTTTTAATTACCTATCTAAGCTTGATTTTTCCACTTTTGTGAAACTCACAAATGCCATCATTTATAGATGCTTACGACTTAGCGACTTTTTTAACACCGGCGGATTCAAAAATAGAGTATGATTTTAGGGAGAGCGCAATCAAAAGCAAATAAAACGTAACCCATTTGAAACCAAAAAAATTTCCAGCAAATTGAGTTACAAAATAATCAATTCCTACAATGACACTCGCCCCAAGAGCGAGATTTTTCACAAATATATTCGTAGATTTATGATATACACGCATCATTTCTTTTATCGACAGAACTATAAAACTTGTAATTAAGCCAAAACCAATCAGGCCTGTTGTATAAAGAATTGAAAATAATCCGAAATCAGCGGAATATGTAACTGCTTTTCCATATTTCGTAATTTTCTTATCCCAATATGGAGATCCTTCTCTGATAAAGCCTGTACCAAACAGTGGTGTCTCCTTAAATACTTCATAACCCCATCCTATCTGAGTAAAACGCAAGTTAAGAGAACTCGTTCCATCCCTAAGATCTTCATTGCCTGCCCTAAATCTCTCGAAAACATCTGCGCCTACATTTGTCACAACACTGGGACTTAGACAAATTGCAAACAGGGCAATAACGCCTGCAAAGGCTAAAATCTTTAACAAGCCTTCCTTCAGATAAAGATGACTTATTATGAGCATCAAACCTAAGCTTACTATCCACAGCCTTGCCAAATACAAGAGAAAGCCAACGAGATTCACTGCAATTTCTAACAAGGTAATATTAATTACTTTAGATTTACGTATCTGGCTAATGTAACCAAAAATAATAACAAATAATGAGAATGCATATCCGGGAACACCCACTCTTAAAATAGAACCATATTGTAATGAACCTGCAGCGGGAATAATTGAACGCTGAAGTATATTGCTACCAATGGAAAATAATGCTACAAGGATTCCTGCGACCCTGATAAAATTTATAAGATTCTTCACGTGACATCGTTTGTCGATAAACAACATGGCATACATAAACGTAGAGTAATACAGGAAATGTCCCGCTCCTATTCTCATCGCATAGTTTAAAGGAGATCGCCCAGTAAGAAATGATGAATATACTATTAAGAATATAACATAAGCTACGATAAGAAAGTTCAGGCGCAATAAGTACCTATAATCACGCCGCCAGACTTCGCCAGGGTGAGTTCTAAAAGATTTTATTAGGATGGCGATCAACACTAATACTAAGATTAGGTCAGGAGGCGTCGCCCCATACGCCCATGGCAGCCGGAGTTCTTGTAAAACAGGAAAGAGCCCGAATACATCAAAACATAGAGAGATCAAGACCATTAGTAGTATATCAGGAAAATATAGAATCCATATGAGGATGGCTGAAAGTGCGAAGAGACCGCTCAGAATAAAAACGAACTGAGAACCTTTAAGGGCAATTAAGGAAATAGAACAAGCCGCAAGAATAAAACTAAACAATAAGAGGCGTTGGTCACTTTTCATCTTTTGGCTTTGTCGTAATGTGTCAATATTATGGTAATAGAGCATTCTCATCTTTGCGTTTCACAGAACATATTTCAACAGAAGGCAATTATTTCGGGGGATCCTCTAATCTACAATGGCACACTTTTCGGGGGTCACGCCAAGGTGTATCAATCTGATATTGTGGGGAACTCATACTTTAACCCAGCTCTCCGGCAACACGTCGCTGGTGTCTCTCCTTGGATCTCCGAACCACCGTTTGGGCCCGATCACTACCTTGTTTTTATTCTTGGCAAGCCAAGCAGCCCACCACGCAAAAGTACTGTTGGGGATGATGAAATGCTTGCATGCGGACATTAGGGAAAATTTTGTCGAAAACTTCGGCCCAGCGAACTCGTGGCCCACGATTACCTGCCCTGTTCCCAATCGCAGATTCTCTCTACACCATTCCTCGTCATCGGAGAACAAAAAGAGCCGGTAGGCGGAGCCAATCCGCTTGGTCAATTCCACAACCGCCCACTGGTAATACTCTGGTTCGAGCGCTCTATGTAATGGATGATTTACAAATTCTTCGCGCCTAACGTTCACGCAGACGGCCTCTTCGGAAACGATCTGACGCAACAGCTTATCGGCCCCCGCCGATAGAGGGGCGGTAACGATGAACCGCTCTCGCACTAATGTTTCAATATCCTTGAAGTACTTCTCAGATTGCCAATAGCCGTCTATGTACACATTACCTCCAACGTTCAGATTTCGCTCGTCGAACGAATAACGTCTCTCTCGAAGCACTCGTGATTGTCCCGGGATGTGCCCATATATTCGCAGCCACAAACGTTGCAGGTACAAATTCTCGATTCCCAGCCCGATGCCGCCAAAATCCTCCGCGGTTGCTTGCGTTGCGGGAATCGAAAAAATATCCAGGTCATAATTGCGCAACACAATGCCCTTGCGCAGCGTTTGATTCCTTAGCAGACGAAGATCAAGCTTCAGGTCCGCACCGTACTTGTGCGCGAGAGACAAGCCAAATGCGTATTGAAACATCTGGTTGCCAAGACCACCTTTCAGATTAACTACAATCATGCAGATGCCTTTTTATTAGCTATCCAGCGCTCGACGACTTCAAGAATCGTATCGTCAAGCGACCCGGTGATTCGCCAATTTGGGTAATGCCATTCATGATTCAAAAGAACAGTTAATGCCTCAAGCAGATGCGCAATTTTCTCTTTAGCCTTAAACACATGAGTGTTATTTTTTCAATCTTACTCTCAGAAAACTCCTTGTTACTCATTGGTTTTTCATCATAGTCAACTTCCGTACTCAACCCAAAATGTTCATATAATTTGATTAGTTCGTTAGCTTGTTTTGCCAAGGATAGATTTTCCAAAATGAATTCACGGGGGCGGAATGATTTGAGATTATCCACCATAAATTCGATAGATTGTCTGAGAGTGTTTAAATCCTTTGTCTTTATTCCACAGCGACTATCAAAATAGGGTGCTGAAGTGACTTCGAATTCCCGTATTCGAGAAGGCCAATGAGGACATGGTACTTGTTCGGATAGCGACTTGACATCAAAAACTAAAACAGGAACACCGGACGCAAGAGCTTCTTGTAATGCAATCCCCTGGCTTTCGTGACAACCGTACCAAATAATAAACGAAGTAGACTTTAAGATAGTTCTATACTCTTGTTCATCATAATTTCCGTATGTAACTTTATGGTAATCAAGGCCCATCCGTTGTAACGTGTTTTCAATCTGTTCCAGTTCTTGTTTAGACCTCTTTTTGTGGTAAACGGTTATTTTTTTATTGCTCTGACGGACTGGATAGAATGAATCAGTATCGATACCTGTGGGCCACACTTTTAATAAGGCCTTATTGAATCCAAGCATCTTCCATAAGTCTAAGGCCCATTGTGAGGGCTGCAAATAAATAGTATCTCTCAATTTTACATAACTCGGAATTTCATCTGGAAGTACAAATAGATTAGGGCCAACAATTACTTTTGATTTGGCCTTTTGCAACTTCAACAGGGCCATCAGTCTATTTGGAATGTAACAACGTTTGGTAGCATTGATGTCTTTGTTAATCACATAGGGATACTTGATTTTATCAAGTCCTTTGATGAGATTTTTCACTACCTTGCCAGGGCCGTTAATTTTTGAGAAATCGATTGTGATAATATTAATCATCTTATATTTGAAGACCGAGTATTTTGGAAACCTTTTGGATTACTGCATGAGGACCCAAAGTAAATAACAGACGGGTCATCTTTGCCAATTCGGGAATCAGGTACGTAAACGGATATTTGACGATTCCCCAAGGAAATAGCGGTAGCCGTTTCAGCAAACAAGAAGGATAATTAGGGAGATATTTGTTTATTTTATATGGAACGCCATTTCTAAAAATACTATGGATACGATAGTTTTTAATTGCCGAATATAAGAATAAGAAATTGATTTTATCAAATATTCCATAACGCAGTTCAATTACCGTCCGTTCGGCGGCGTTACGCCATCCAACCGTACTTAATCCTTTTCCCTCATTCAGAAAATATCCCAAAGGCCCCTTTGTTTTCTTTAGTCGATAGATGTGTACCACCCTCACCCAGAAATCAAAATCACCACCAGAGAACATCTGCTCATCAAAATATCCTACCCTTTCATGGATGCTTTTCCGCCACATGGGAAAGCAACCTCCAAAATAACTACGGAGAAATTCTCTCGGCTTTTCTCTATATTCTGGTTGACAGCGAAACTTCCCTTCGCTTTTACCGTATTCAGAGGTATTGATGGTATCACCATAAGTGAGTCCAACATCTGGGTGCTGATCGAGTGTGTGTGCTTGTCGCTTTAACGAATCCGGCATACGAATATCATCTACATTCCAGATGGCGATATACCTGCCTATTGCCAAATCAACGCCTCGATTCAAGCTCTTGTAGTATGACTCTCTCTTTTCAATGACAATATGGCGAACGCATTTTCCAAGCAACAGCATACAACTCTCAACAACCTCCAATTCCTTATTAGTGGGCTCGTTATGAAGCAGCAGAATTTCTACATCTTCCAAATTAGACACTTGCGAAAGGTGCCGGAAGTAGCCTGCTATATACTCTTCGCAGCGGTACAACGAAGTCAAAACAGTAATCGTCGGATGTTGTCTTTGCATTGTACGTACCAGCCTTTGGACAGAGGTCGTTTTCGTGCCCTCGCAAGGAGAAGAGCAATCCCACTTTCCCCGTGACTCCAACAGCCCGCTGGGCCACGTGTTTCCAACTCAAGAACTCGGTCTCGATGCTCAATATGGTAGATGTCACATTACGCACGATGGTCGCGTTTTGACAGCAGCGTCACAATGGCAGAACGGTGTGCAGGCTACTCTTGCCTATGATCACTTTCGACCTACAGGCTCTGCGGAGCCGTCTGAATGCCACGTAAGGTTCTGTTCATACCCAAGTTCTATCAGGAATTCGCCTATATCCCTCTTTACAACCTCAGTGACTGCATGCGTGAATTCTTGTTGCCACACTTGTGAGCGACTATCTTGTGATACACTATGAAACCGGGAGGCTGTTCCAATGTCATCATCCCCCCAAACCAGATGGAGGCAGCGCCCAACTCTGGCTTTGGAGACTGGGTGAATGAAAAGATCAAATCAACCCGCGAAGCGGTTTTACTCTTAGGTCGAAAAAAATCTCAACCACAACATTTGACAGGATCTCTTGCTCTGCAAAGGTAAGCTATAATACAAACGCAATAGAAGATGTTGAATCATTAATAGAAGAAATAATTATGCTATTTTAAGTTTTCCCCTAACATAATCATAGATTAAATAGTCTAGTTCATTACGCTTTCGAAATTCTGATTCACTCACATCTTCGTATTGCTTGTCATATTTCGACCTATTTCTGTGTACATTTGTTGCCACAAAGGACTTGCCAATCCTTTTTGCCAATTCTTGGAATGAGAAATTTAAATGCTCTAATATTCCGATGAAAAAATAACTATCTAATCGCTCTTTATAATTGTGAATGTCGCAGCCCAGTTTATTAGCTAAGTAGTTTCTATTCCCAAACATATGATCTATGAATCTCTTATCTCTCCTTGGATACATGCAATACAAATCGTTTATATCATATTCTGACATGACGAATTGCTTCAGTGATACATCTTCTGTATTTATTTCACCAGTCTTAATTCCATAATAGTACTTTGATACTATGGTATTAAATGGATGCCTCACAAATGATATTATCCGATACTCATTGTTTCCGTAAACAAACGGGTATCTTTCCCATAGCCGATATCCATCTAAGTGAAAATGCCCGTGGACACAACAATATGACCTCAGTCGACGAATCGTGATAAACGGTAGAATTCCTCGGAAACCAGAAGGCTTATCATCTCGAAAAACCAAAAACCATTTCCGCAGCAGTTCGGCAACAGTTTCACCTCCACACTTCGGTATGTGGTGATAAAGATAAACCGGCCATTTTTTACCGAAAGGATACTTCAATAGATATTGGAAGTTGATTAACAGATCTGAACACATATGGTATCGATACATCGCCCAATTGACATTGGCATCCTTAAATACTCTCATGTTAAAAACCAGCCTTTCGGGCTCCTACATCATTCCTGGCGTACAGATAAATAGGCTTATGGAGTAAACAACCACACCCAGAGGACGTGGCATTGGCAACGCCCCCCAGAGGGGGCCACATTCGACATACGCCCCATGGCACAGGTCGCTAGGCAGTCCGGGCATGGTGTCGTGCTTCCCATGGTCCTGTCTTGCTTCTTTGGGTTGAATATGAATGCAGGCTCTTCCACTCTCTTGAGCAATCACATCAACACACAAAGCCAGGCATATGAATCGTTGTGTTCAACACATGAGCCTCACTCGGGGTTCAGCGATGTCTTACGGCAGAGCCTGCTTCCGCAAGTGAACATCCGATGGCTTTGGATTGCGAATTACTTCTGGACCTCGAAGTGCCGCACGCCTGGTCCCCTTTTGTTGTCCGTAAAGGGCTGTGTAATGCCCCACCGTGTTGAACACCCCGCAGAGCAGTTGCTCCACGCGTGTATCTTGCCGACGAAGTGCTTGACTCTGCTGGGCTGGAGGACATGGCAAGCGATCAGCAGATGGAAACACTCTCATAAAGGTTGGACCATGAAATAGGGGCAGATCAGTCGACATCGAGACATAATACAACCTTGAACGATTCACGCTGAGCAAACCGCACTGCCTGCGCATACTGAGCTTGTTGTTTGACTTGCCAATCATCTCTATTCGTCTGACAATCCCAACCGACGCAATGTTTTTTTTAGAAAGTCGATCTCCACCGCCTGCTGGCCTATCTTTTGATGGAGATTCTCTTCGGTGATCGGCCTGCTGTCGCGAGATTCTCTCGTCAGCCCAACACACTTTCTCGAAATGGCAATCCAGAACTCCCTCATGCCTCAAAAAACCTCTTGCCGAAGGCAAGGTAGTCTCTTAACGGACAATGGAAATGTCCTTTTCACGCTGAACCAGTACAGGATGAACCTCATAGATCGATGCGACCTCGTTGATCATCTTTTCGCCCTTGATCGCCTCAATGGCAACCTTCGCTTTGAAGCCCTTGCCAAAATTCCGTCGTCGTGCCATAATTCCGATTCCTTTCCATACGTCTTCCTAATAGAATTATACCACAACTTAACACCTTATATACTGGTCTCAAATCCGGGGAGTATTATATCCACTTGTTTTGTAGCACGCCGTAACACCTCTATCCACTTCGTCTTTTAAGAGAATAGAATTGGCCTTGGTTATAGGAAGGAGTAACAATTGTTATCTTTGGCAAGGTACTCATAACAGACCGGTTACAAATATTAGCACTACTTAATTCCTTCAACATTCAGACTCACTTGATAATTCTTCCCTCCCCTTTCGATAGGCTTGGAGGCCCAGTCCTCGAAGTCATGATAATCCACTTGGTTCGGGTCCCATTTTCGCACGCTCCGAAATCCAACTGCTGTGAGCGAATCAGAGAGATACTTCAAGTTGAAAACAGAGTGATGAACATCATACGAGTGACTTTGGCTACCCATCAGTGGTGCTGCAATGCCATCAATGTCATTGTCGCACGCCCTATAAATATCAATCAGTGCATCAAAGTCAGGAACTGAAAGGCGCAAAATGCCGCCGGGTCTGAGTATACGTCTCCACTCCCACAGGGTCTTTCTCAACTCATCGCGGCGTATGTGCTCCAAGAGATGACATGCATAGACTAAATCAGCATAGTTGTCTGGGAAAATCGACAAATCAGTTACATCGCAGATGTAATGAACGTGCGGGGCGGGGAGAGCATCAACATTGATAAACTCAGAGCTCGCAATATCACCACAACCGAGGTGTATCAGAATCTTGCCATCTGGGTTCTCCGGCAATTTGGGCTTCACCACCAACCTCTTAACAAAGAAAAGCTTGCTCTTGATCCTGCGCGCTAGCACAAATCGTACCCAGGCAAATTCACACAGAAACTGCTTAAGTACTTTCATTGTTTCCTCCGCTTTCATGTGGCTCATTACCGACTCGCTGCAAGGTACGCCTTTCCTGTAAAGTAAGGTAGAGAGTTGCCCCGCCCATTGCGATACAAGATGACCAAGCTACAGAGTGTGTTGTTACTGTGGATGTAACGAGAATGCAGAGAACTATGAAAAAGTTCATAATCGCCTGGACAACATGAGCTCCCAGAGTGTATCGAACCCGCCCTATGCCCATAAGGGTGTAATATGCAGGAACACCGAGAAGGCTCAAAAATGTGCCTATCAGCATAATCCGAAAAGCCCCTGGCAGTGTTTCCACAAATTTATCTCCGAGCCAGACCCGAAGCAGTAACGGGGCGAATATGATTAAGGCGCCATACATGGGAATACCAAAAAGGAAAACAACCTTTATCGCACGATGATATATCTGCGATATCCTATCTTTAGCATACTTTGTCATATTTCCGCTAATCCGGCTGATTTCCGGCATCAAGGCCCGAAGACCCGCCTCAACCAAACCCCTGACCTGCATACTTCCTCTAAAGGCAATCTCATAGATTGGTATTGTGGAGACTCCGGCGTATCGGGAAAGCATCAGCTTATTAAAAGGACTGAACAGCATGCTTATAACCGACCCTCCGAATACTGCGCCGCCGAAGCGTAAGATGCGCTTGCCGCGTTGAGCCTCCAAGTTGTCTATCCGCAGGAAGCGAATGCGGACTATGCGCCAAATGCAGATAAGGCTCACAACGTGAATAAACAGATACGAAACGGTGCTTCCAATAAGCAGGCTTTCAATGTCGTGACCGGTGTACAGCAATATGGTGGCAACAGTCACAGCCACGATTCGGCCGACTGATTGGATATAGTTGGCCAAATCCATCCGTCCCAAACCCGACAATGTGGCATTTAACGCCTGGACTATGAAAACGTATATGCTCAAAATGCCGATATAGGGTAGTAGCCACAAAGCAGTCCGTGCATTCTCATCGCTCAATTTGAATACGCCAATGATCTGAGTCTTAAAAACCAGTACCACTATCAGGACAAGGCTGCCGCTGAGACACAGCAATGCCAATGCAGTTGTAACATACCTCTGGATACCCTCAATGTCACCACGACCATGTTCTTCGGCGACCAGCTTCATAACCGCTTGGCCGATGCCGAGATTACCTAATTGGGCAAAGCTCAAGACTGTGGCCAGTACCAGCCAAACGCCGTACCTTTCATAACCGAGGAAATGCAGATAGATCGGAAACGCCACCATCATGGCCACAGCGTTAATAACTGTAACCACTACCCCGGAAGCCATATTGATGCGAAGCTGTGAGCGAAAAAGTTTTTTAATCATAGATGAGAATTCAGATTAGACATAAGTCGTTCGTTGCTGTTAGCGGTAAGCTTACAGAAATCAGAAGTCAGATGTCAGATGGGCTTGCTTTTCCGTTTCCCGGCAGGTCAGCTATATCATGCTTGTCAAGCAATCGGCTAAATAGCGCTGTTCGCCTCCCAACCGACTCTAATGAGCCGTTAACGTTCACATCGACCTCAAGACTGTATCCTGGCCCCGCTTTTATCTCACGAATCGGAATTTTCATCTTTACTGTTTCAAGCGGGTCAGCTTCATTGCCGTCTCTCTGCCAGGTTAGTACACGAGGCGTCTTATCGCTCCCCGTCAAAGGCAGCTTTATGCTCATAAAGTCTAACTGTTCAGCGGCTATGCAAACCGCCTTCCACCACTGCTCGAAAGTTTTTGCCCGTCTGAAAAGAAGCTGGAGACTCTCGAAGCTGCGGACTTCCTCTTGTATCTGACGGCTTACGGCATACTTCTCCCGCAGGCCGGCTATGGTTTCCCGGAGGCGGACTGAGCCGACAATACGGAATACAAGTAACAGCAGCAGCAGAATGCAGAGAAAAATGACAAGAGAGTTAATATTGCGGGTTACCATCATAAACATCCCCAGCCCGGCTACAAGGAGAGTCACTGCATATATTGTAATAACCACGTGATGCTGCTTAATCCCCAAATCGCACAGCTTATGGTGGAAATGGCTGCGGTCGGGAGCGAACAAAGACCTTCGTTCAAGAAAACGCCGGAGCATAGAAAAGAGCGTATCAAAGATAGGTATTCCTAAGGCCAGAACCGGCAGGGCAAGACCAACCAGGGCAGAAGATTTCATTGAGCACATCACGCTCGATGAAGCTATAGTAAAGCCCAGGAACATACTGCCGCAGTCGCCCATAAAGATCTTCGCCGGGCTAAAGTTAAAGAACAAAAAGCCGG
>JAUXAB010000020.1 GCA_030615025.1 Phycisphaerae bacterium
TCTGGGAGAGAAAGACTGGGCGGGGTTCGCGGGGTTCCCAAAATGGTCCCCCACAGGTGATGCGATTGCCTTTGCAGTTCGGCGTCAGAAGTATCAATACTGGGTGATGGAGAACTTCCTGCCGGCAGAATAGGCAGGCGGACGGTAGCGCAAAAGCAGGTTGGCGGTAGTATATTGTCACCCCGAGCAAGGCCGAGGGGTCTATTAAACTCGTCCCGAGCGCAGCCGAGGGAATAGATTCCTCATAGGTTATGCTATATAACAGAGAGGATTAGGACAAAAACAGCAAGTGGGGCCAGATGGTCCCACTTGCTGTTTACTTTTGAAACCACACGTCCAACCGAAAACTATATGTTCTTGAAGTCCGCTCCGAATACATCAGCAGTGAACAAATAAACTTCCGTTTCCAGGTCCTTCCAGGCGTCAGCGGCAAGACCCGCCTTGTGTAAGCAGCAGTATGAAAGGAACTCCTCCTTGGTCCACCTGGTCTCTGTTGCAACCTGAGGCAGAAAGCAGCCTGATGCACCGCCTTTTTTTATGTAGATGCCGTCAACTCCGAGACGCAAGGACAATGGTTGGTCGGTCCGCAGCAGCGGTGACAGAACCGATATCTCAACGCTCAGTTGTTTCAGCTCATCGGCGGTTATTGGGTCGGCAAAAAACCGTGGGTCGCCGGTAGCCGAGGCCTTTGCCATTTCAGCAATCAGCTCAATCAATGGTATGTCAGAAATGAATCGGCCGATGCAGCCTCGCAATCGGCCCTTGTTTTTCAATGTTACAAAGCAGCCGCAAGGCGCATTGAGCTGAACGTCATCCGACTTGGTTTCTGGACTCGGCTGGCGCTTGATAACCGCCTCAACGGTATCGCGGGCAACCTTCAGAAGTGTCTGTTTTTGAGCGTCGTTCATTTTTCAGCCGGCAAATATATGCCCCAGCCACTTTATTACATAAACCACACAGATGAGCAATATAATAACAACAACGGTGGCAATGTTGAAGTACTTTTCTATCAACCGGCGAGCTTTTTCGCCAAGGAAATAAAAAAGTAATGCCTCTGAGCCAAATCTCATAGTGCGGAATACGATACTTATCGTTACAAATTTCAGCAGGGAAACTTCGGCCATTCCCCCAACCCAACTGAAAATCATATACGGCACCGGTGTCAAGGCCGATATAGCGATGGCCCAGAAGTCGTATTTGGTGTAAAGATCCAGAGCGGACTGGACTTTCGCACCAAGGCCAATGACGCTGAATAAATCCACCACCCTTTCCGGCCCGATAGCTAAGCCAAGAGAAAAAGCAATTGTTCCCCCAAGAACAGAAAAGAATGCACAGGTCAGGCCGTATCTCAGCGAACGCTTCGGCTTACCCAGACAAAGCCCTACAACCAGAACATCTGCAGGAATAGGCACACAAATCGGCTCGGTCAAGGCGAGTATGATAAGTGCCAAAATCCCGAAACGCGTATCAGCCCAACGAACGACCCAGTTGTAAAGGCGGCGGTGCAATTGCCACCACGCAACGGACCCGTCGCTCGTCGCTCGTCGCTCGTCGCTTGATTCACGATTCACCGTTTCATCATTCGACATCCGATATTCCTTGTTTCTCCAATCTCTCGAATAGATTAGGCCCATCGTCTTTCGGCCTCTGAGGCGATTTTGGCCTGGAAGTCTCGCTCTGCTTAGAAGGAAATTCTATGATTTTTGGCCCTGTCTCTGGCTTCGGCTCCGGTTCTTGCTTATCAGCTGGAATGAAAGGTATCAGTCCCTGCCGATACGCCTCCTCCTGCACTTCTCGTGGGGCTACGCGGATATCCATGATAAATCCATTGACTTCCAACATCCAGACCAGCGGGTTGTCCTTGAGCATAGCCGGTATGCACCAGTCCGGGTCCAGCGGCACCAGGCCAAGCTCGTCGCGGATGATTCTTGATTTCGCCATCATCGTCCCCTGTGATACTCCGAATCCCGCCGCCACCTCTGCCGAGGTCATATGCGGCGACAGTGTAGGGTCTTGCAGGCAATTGACCCAGCCAACAGCGTGCACTATCCCGCTTGCCCAACTGACCGGCTTACCCCTATCGATCGGCAAACCAGCCACGTAGAGTATCATCGCCATCTCCTGGCAGAGTTCCCTGTAGTCTTCATTGAGGTACGTCTCACAGAACGCATCTGTCAGCTTCATTATCTGCTCAAAAAGCTGTCGATTCTTTTTAGGAATCCGCCTCTGTGCTGCTTTGCTCTTACTCTTTCCCATATCAATATCTCCTATTCAACCATAGCTCAACATAAGTCATTCTCATTGCGAGGCCTGCGAAGTCCCGCACCAATTAGGCGTGAGCCTAAGCTCAATTGGTGCGGGATGGCAATATCAAGTTTTTTCTTTTTGTGCTTCCTTGTGGCTATTCTTGATTTTTGATTTTTCTCTGTGCCCTCTGTTGCTAATTTCTTGTGCTCAAAATATGAACAATCAGTTATAATGTCAACAATCATTAACGTTTTATGCAAGTTAAGCATTCGCTAAAATATTCTTTACTGTCCAGCAAAATTGCTTTAGTATATCGTTATGATTGAGAAAGTTGTATCTAAGGGTAAACTTTGCCAGCATTCACAGATAAAGGATGACCTAAACTACTGGTTGAGTAAAACACCCCAGCAGCGCATTGAGGCAGTAGAGTATTTAAGAAGTCAGTATTATGGAAGTTCAGCAAGACTTCAAAGAACTGCTCGAGTTGTTAAACGCTCATAAGGCCGAATATATTATTGTCGGTGCATATGCACTTGCGTTCCATGGCGTACCTCGTTTCACCGGCGATATGGATATCCTTGTAAAACCTGACCCAAAAAACGCTGAGAAAATCCTGGCTGCTCTTGAAGAATTCGGTTTCGGCTCCCAGGATTTAACTATATCTGACTTTCAGAACCCTGATAAAGTCGTTCAGCTTGGCGTTGCCCCAGTTCGTGTGGATTTAATCACTTCACTTACAGGTGTCACCTGGCAGCAAGCCAACGAGGGCAAAGTTAAGGGAACCTACGGTGATGTGCCTGTGTATTATCTTGGGCGTAAAGAGTTCATTTCCAATAAAAAAGCTTTAGGTAGAAAAAAAGACCTGGCAGACATAGAGGCACTTGGCGAAGATTGATACCATAGTACTGATGATTAAGAGCCGTTCACGAGCAATTCGATTATTGTGTTCGGAAAAATCCTGATTTAGCCTGTATTAGTATCTATTTAGCACCTGTGTAACTTATCATGTAGCCGAAATCAAATTCCTCTGTTACAATTCCAATTAACAACTATGGTTGACAAAGAACAATTTGAAACGGTCAAAGAAGGCTTATTAGTCCGGGCACCTGCCAAAATCAACCTGTCTCTGCTTGTAGCCGGCAAGCGTCCCGACGGTTTCCACGAGATAGAAACGGTAATGGCCAAGGTAAACTGGTACGATGAAATCCTCATCGAACCCGGCCTAAAAGCCGATATCGAACTGGTTTGTCAAGGCCCGGAGTGGGCACCGTCGGGAGAAGATAACCTCGTCTACCAGGCCGCTAAACTGCTGCTGAATAGCTACGGCTCACAAAATGTCATACCTGCGGAAGCAGGTATCAAAATCACACTGACGAAAAATGTTCCCGCGGGCAGAGGGCTGGGCCCAGCAAGCAGCGATGCAGCCGCAACGCTTATCGCCGTCAACAAATACATGGATTTCAGGCTGCCCAATCGCCAGCTTGCCAAATTGGCAAAGCTATTAGGCAGCGATGTGGCCTTCTTTCTGAATGGGCCATTGACATTTTGTACCGGAAAAGGCGAAAAAATTAAAAAATTAACGAAAAAATTTAACTTCTTGGCTCTGTTAATACTTCCAGATGTAAGTGTTTCTACGAAAAAGGTTTACGCTAATTACAGGACAAATCGGCCCCTTTACGAAAAGCTCAGTACCAGAATAAACAGCTATATTGAAAAAAACAGGATTGATTTAGTATCGAAAATGTGCACAAATATGCTTCAAATAAGTTGTTTTAGTTTATATAAAGAGCTTGCTGAATTGAAAGCAAGAATTGAATCGTTAGGTATCGGGCCTTTGTGCCTGAGCGGTAGCGGTTCAGCGATGTTTTGCATTATGGACGGCAAGGACGAAGAAAGAGCGAGCAAAAGCAGACGGCAACTTGCAGAAAAGATCGGCTGCAAAAGCATTATCGTCAGTAACAATAGATGGTAGACTTTTAAGCGAGGCACAAAATGGAAATCAGTGAGGTCAGAGTCAAATTAGTGAACAACAAAGATGACAGATTAAAAGCTTTTTGCTCAGTAACGATGGACAATGAGTTCGTGGTCCGCGACATCAAGGTCATCGAAGGGACGGGCGGCTATTTCGTTGCTATGCCTTCGAGAAAAATGACCGACCATTGCGAAAAATGCGGGGGCAAAAACCATCTCAGAGCCAAATTCTGCAATAATTGCGGGGCAGCACTTCCGGAAAACCGGGCAAGGAAGGATATCAAAGGTAGAATGAAGCTGCACGCCGATATCGCCCATCCGATTAATGCAGAATGCAGACAAAGGATCCAGGAAAAAGTAATATTGGCCTTCAAGGAAGAGATGGAGAAATCCAAGCAGCCAGGCTATAAGCCGGTCGAAATGGACGAGCCGGACGATGAGGTTCCTGAAGTAATCTCGTAGTTAAAGGGTTCCCATTTTGTCCACCCTGGAGCGGACAAAATGGGAACCTAAAGACAAAAAAGCTGGATATAAACCCGCTGCCAATCAGGTAGTTTTCGAGGGCAGCGGCCCGGTCAACTGACTGGGGACCGAACTTTCTTATGTGGTAAGGTCCTCAAGAACCTTATCAAGAGCAACATCCAATCGCGAACTTAGATCGTATTTACCTTCGGTAAGCCGCCGGCGAACGTCAAGAACCTTCTGCTTGCGAACCTCCGGCAGCAAAGCAATCTTTTTTAACACCTGGCCAAGGGGCGTAGTGTTCAGATTTTCAAGGATCTGCTCCATAATCAAATCCCCATCCGGGGCCAAGTTCCCATTGATAGGATCGCCTTGTCGATTTTGGCCTCCGAACCGGCCGTTCAAATCAAAATGAGGCATCTTAACTATTTTGCATTATAAACTACAGGCGAAAGCATCCATACTTTCGTTCCCGGACTTGGAACCACTATATATTGTGTGCCCCCTGAATCCTTTCTCAGGCCCTAAATAACCTTGCAATGTTCATATCGACAGGAACAGACGGAAAACTTTAGAAAAGTTTTGTTTTTACTTAATTGCCACAAAAGCACAAAAAATGCGTCAATTTGGGGCAAATACAGCTTATCAATATTAAGAACTGACTTTTGAAAGAACCCATTTTCACACGAAAACCGGCTGCAAAAGTCTATCTGGGCAAATTGGGCGATATACAATATATAGTGATGGTCGAGAATTTTTAAGAACACAAAAACCGGAATGGGAATTGAGTTAGTGGGTAAGCTACAATTGGCTGATTTTAATAGTAATATTTGAAGTCCAAATCCACCTTCCACATATCAGCCAGACCCTTCTTCTTGGTCAGTGTAACATTCTCACACTGCAAATTTGCCCAGCGAAGCTGAATCTTAGAGAGAAAATCGGCAAAGGCTGCTATGTTAACCTGCTTTAGAACCACCTTTGCACTTTGGCTTTTCTTGCCGCTGCTGGGAGTTCTGATTGGTTTCGAGCTGACAGTGTAATTAGTCGCTGATATCTTGCACCTGCGGGCAACATCGCTAACAGCAGTGTCATAATCAAATTTATCAGCAGTTTTATTCGGGTCAGCAAGCTCCAGGCGAGTAGAGTCACGCCCTAAAATCGCTGCTATTGTTACTTGAGCTTCTATATATTGGGCCGCCTTCTGCTCGTAGTCACGTTCTGCGCCTGGTAAATACACCGCCCAGACCAATAACGGCCATAAAGCGGCCATGCATGGAACGAGTATATAATACAAAACTGGATTCTTGTATATGTCTTTCATAAAGCTTGTCCTAAACTATTTTTTCGGGACAACCGTCATGCTGAAATTGTCGCGCCTGGCCTTTAAATCATAATTAAATTGCACAATCTCCAGCTTTTCCCTGACCGCTGCGAATAACTTGTGGGTGTTGCTTCGGCTGGAGGTATCGCCTTCTATACGAATATTCTTGGTTGTAACGGAGACCTTATTTATCTTCAAATTTGTCGGTGCTGCGCATTTGTTAAACGCCTCAAGCACCAACGTCAGCTTACTCAACATAGATTCTTCACCCGTGGCACCGGACCTGCCACTCTGGACATCCTTTATGTGTCTTAATATACTACCAAGGTTCCTTTTTGCGGTGCTAAATTTTGTCGGCAGCGGCTTACCTAACATAACGGCCTTGTAATCTTTCTCGAATTTCTTACGCAGCCTGCCGCGGTATTCGTTTGTTTTCAACAATGGCATTTGAAAATACACGCCGAGAGCAAGCAGAAGAACGGTAACTGATACACTTGCGAACTTCAGTGCCTTTTCCAGGCGCAGCTTCTTGCCCTGATAGGGCATAAAGTCGCTGCGGAAATTTATGCTTTGCGGCTTTTCCAAATGAGCCAAAGCCGCCCCATAGGCAATTGCAAAATCAACCGGGTCGGCACAATCAGCCAGCCTCTGGGGCTCGGTTGCGACAGCCTCGGCGAAATCAATGCCACTTACTTCGAAGCCGAGTTTTTCACTGAGCTGCTGATAGTTTACAGAGCTGGTAGAGTCGAAAACTTTAAGGCAATTTATCGGCTCTTCATTTTCAACCAAGGCAGTGGTTACAGAGACTTCTCTTGCGAGCAGCTCGGTTCTGGCCTGTGTCGGGCCGACCAGGAATGTTCGCACGAGCGACGTTTCTTTCGAGCCTGACGAGACGGGGACAACAAAATAACCACTGCGGCGAGAAAGAGCACAGAAGAGAGGACGCGAATCTTCGGGCAAAGATACATTCTGAGAAATAAATCTTGACAGACAACCAACATCCGGCTCTACAGTTACGGGGTCAATATTGTTACTCTGCAAAGAAAGAAGAACATCCGACAATATTTTGCGCTGTGCAGTAAAGACGGTCAGCTCCGAGCCGGTCTGGTCACTTGAAGTTATTTTGAAAGCAATCGCGATGTCGCTTATATCGGCGGCAAGAGCTTCCTCTGCATCAAACCTGACGGTCTGAGCGATTTGTCTTGGGTCATTAAACTCGCTGTGCACATCATTCTGCATAAACATCGCACAATCCAAAGCCACTGCAACTTCCGAAAATTGCAATTCTCTCTCGGCACAACCCTGAGCAATAAGGGTTGCCAACACCTGGCGGTTTTGCTCGGCTTGCTCCTGGACAGAGACGCTAAAGCAGCCCAGGACGTTATGGTCCCGGCCTTGTGGACCGAGGCAGACCACAGTCGCAGTCTCTTTGCTTAAATAAATTCCCAGGTAGTTCTTCGCTTCCAATTTGAGCAAACTCCTAAAAAACGTATCCCGTAATGCGATTCTTACACGATATACGGTACGCATTACGCACGACGAATACTTAGCTGGAGATCACAGCAATTCGTAGTATTTTTTTCCCATCTTTCGTTATCCCTATAATAGCTGATGCCTTTGCCACGCCACTTACCGCAGTCACTTTAATAGTAAAAACCCTGCTGACAGTTGTGATATATTTTTCGCACTTTCTAATCGAATCAGAATACCTAAACAGCTCCTGTCTCAAATCCTCTATATTGGTAAAAGGCGTTATGCGTCTTCGCTGTATGATTTCTTCAGCTATTTTGTCGGCGTCGCCGCCGAAGGTAAAAGCCGCCTCCAACACATGACGGGGTGCGGTATTTATGTTAACCCTTCTCGAAGCCCACATTCCCATATATTTCAGAGCCGATTCTTTTCTGCTCTCGCTGATTATAGTTGGTCTGGCAAGCGCCTCGGTATCAATCAATGAGCTGTGACACAGTTTCGCAAAATCAGCGCTCTGTTTGGCGATCTGTTCAGCAGCAGATATAGTTTTCCTGACTGTCCGCGGTTGGGCAGGTCTGACTCTGCTGCGTCCGGTTCTTCTTGATCTGCTTGTCGTCGGTGTTTTTACTAACTGTTTTTCAATCCGACTTATCGCCTTGAAGTCAAGCTTGAAGGGTTTTATCTTACTTATCTGCTTTAGCTGCTCTTTTAGCGAATCAATCTGGACGTCATTGACTTCCATCCACTCGCAGAAAGTTTCGAATCCCGCCGTAACCTCCCGCCGGACTTCTCTTTCGTCCATTATCACCCAACCGATGGGGTATTTTGCATTTTCGTCTTCAATTTCAATCCGAACTTTGGCAGAGCCGACCTCAAACTCAACCGGCTCGGTTACAAACGGCCAGAGCGGGCCATACGGACCACGCACTGTCAGAGAATTAGAGTCATTAGAATCACTAAAACCACTAACATAATTAGCATCGTTAATATCATTAAAGCCATTAACATCATTCGGCGCCGAGTCTGCAGAGTTCGGTGAGCTTACTTCTCTCTCTGCGTTCCTTCTGCTCTCCGCGGACAATATGTCTTCGTCTTGGGCAGTCCACTCGGCCAAAAGCTCTCTGTATTGCTCTTCGTTAAGCATAAACAAATCGGAAAAATCCGGCTCATTCGGACGTTCAACCAATCGCGGGGTGTTAATATCGTCCAACGTGGCAAGGGCGTATTTTACCGCCGAGTCACAAGCATAGCGGGCTGCCTGATAATCTATGATATACCGGTCGCGGTGACGCTGGGCGGACATACGAATGCTCAGGGTAAACATCAGTGTCGAAAGCACGACCAACAGCACTAATGTCACCAAAAGCGCAATGCCATCTCGGACGTATTGTATCCGGCTACTCACTTTTTGCCTCTCGTTTCTAATCTTTCAGTAAGATTTCTCATTCTTCCGGTTTCTTCTGCTCTTTTGGTTTCTCCTGCTCTTTTGGTTTCTTGTGCTCTTTTGGTTTCTTCTGCTCCTTTGGTTTCTTCTGCTCTCTTGGTGAGATCGTCTTCCGGTTCCTTCTGCTCCTTTGGTGCGATTTTGAATTTGATTTTTCTGGTCCTGTCAATAGCTACGGTTCGCGTAAATTTTTGCTCATCGAACACATCCCAGGTATTTTCTAATGTCTTAAAAGGCTCGGCAAAAGAAATAGTTAGCTCAATACCAGGAGGCATTGAGCCGCTCCATTTATCAATAGGCTCTCCGCCCTTGACTGCCTGGACCTTAAAAAAAGTAATGCCGTCGCAAATCGGCACAAAAAGCGATTGTTCCCAGCTCTCTCTTTCTTCATCGAGCAGTTTATCTTCCAATAATCCGACCTCGCTGATGCGATGTCGGTATAAAACAAGGCAGTCGGTGTCATAATCATAGCTGGTCTGCCAGGTGATTCTTTCAAAGACCTTTGCCTTGTTCTTAGTGTCGACGATGGTTTTTGTAATTGCCAGTCGGGCGGTTGGGAAACCTTTTTCAAATTTATTGTTGATATTAACTTTCGTATAAGCGTCGGAGGCAATTATTCTGTCGAGGTCTTCGGCGATGCGCTGCAGAACCTCAGAGGGCAGTCTGGAGCTATCAAGCCTGCGTGTGATTGTAGCAGCCACGCTCTCAGCCCGGCTATAGATGCCCAGCACCGTAACCAAAACCATCGCTGCTATCACCAGGGCTGCGAGCACCTCAGCCAGCGAAAAGCCCTGCGGGCCTGTAGATATGTTAGAAGCTTTTTTCATAATATTTCGCACATCGTCAAAATTCGTCACAGTTTAATAATATTTGCCAGATCTGCTCGAAACTCATTTGGTTGAGCTCTTCCATAGTGTATCCGCATATCGTTTTCACAGCATCATCTGGTTGGCGCTGTTTATCTGGTTCGGGCCGTTCGCCTTGCTTAGGTTTTTTGTCTACCGGTACTATTTTGTCAGGATCAAGTCGCATCCTGTCCTCGATGGTCGGCTTGCCACCACTGTCTTTATAAAGATCAAGTTGATTCATAACGTAACCGCCATCTTCGGTCTTGAGCATACCATTGTCTACCCACTGCTGGATAGTTTGCTCGTCGACGCCGGCGTATTCAGCAGCTTCTTCCAGCGTTTCGATAGCCTGGCCGGTTAACTGCTCTTGTTCTTCCTGCCGCTGCGCAAGAATTTGAAGCAACTGCGCCTTTGTCAAATCGGTTAGCCAGTGCGTTAGCTCAACCGCCTGCACTTCGCCTGCTGAGTCGGTATACTCGGTTGAGCAAATCGCCTGAATCCACATTCTCGCGGTTAACGGCTCGTAAAACGCCTCAACAGTTGTCTGCCACTGGATGTCGGGATACCTGTCACTATCACCATACTCTACGGACTCTGCCACTGAATCCGAGGTAAGAAGCTCCTCCATATTCTTGCGTGCAACTTCGAAGGCCTGCATACGCAGCACCGAATCTGCCGCAGAGGCCATATAGCGGTTTAGAACGACCAATACACTCGTGCTGACAAAGGCTAATATAGCCAAAGCAGCTACAACTTCCACCAAGCTAAACCCCTTCTCTCTCGTATCGCGTATTGCGTCCCTTCGCTGCGCTCGAGGGCGGGATTGCGTATTGCGTAATGCACGACGACTATTTTTAGAAGAGCACTTCATCTTTCGCCTTTGGCATCAAAAGTTCAACATCACCTCTTTTTAACGCGACAACTCTGTTCATTCGGCTGACGACAACCGAATATGGTTGTTCCTGCTCGTCGAGCAGGACGATTTTTCCGCCGTATTGCCAGCCGGCGTGACCTGCGCGAAACTTGGCAATCTGGTGGTCTTCGTCGGTCTCCATCAAATCGTCGAACAAAACATAGATGACCTGGCAATTATTGCCAAAGTCATTTGTTACAATAATCTCCTCTTCCAGAACCTGCGACAGATCAGGGGAAGTAATCTGGCGAAGGGTATAGCTCTGCTCTGTCAGGTCAATGATAACTTCGTATCTTCTATCGCTCTCGGCGGCGGCGGTCGCAGCCATTTGCATTGTCGAGACAAACTCTTGGGCCTGTACCTTAAACGTACTCTTTCTGAGCAATCCGAAAAGATTTGGCATCGTCAAAAGCACAAACAGCGAGAGTACCAAAATCACCACTATCAACTCTGTCAGCGTAAAACCGCCGATGCGAGGATGGACGAATGCACGAATGTGTGAGCGAGTCGACACATTTGTGCAGCTACGCATTTTCGCATGTCCGCATTTTCGCATATACGCATTAACCCGGATCTGTGCTTCTAAGGTCGGCATCATAGCCCTCACCGCCCTCTTCGCCGTCGGCACCATAGCTGATGATCTCGAATGACTTGCCGCTTTCAGGATAAAGTACATAGTCAAAATCCCGTCCCCAGCCGTCTTTGGTTACGTCCGTAGTTTCCAGATATCCACCCGGCTCAACAAGGTCCTCAAGCTCGCTCGGCGGGTCAATAAGAGCCATAAGTCCTTCTTCTTCGGTTGGGAACTGACCGGTGTCCATCTTGAACTGCATAACCGCCATATGAAGACTCTTCAGGTTGGCCTTGGTGGTTATAACACGAGCTTTATCAGTCGCACCCATGAAATTACGCACGAGCACGGTGGCAAGCAAGCCAAGGATAATCAGCACGGCCATAAGCTCGACCATCGTAAACCCCGTTAGAAGTAATCCTCTTAACCGCCGGGATGTCCCACCCACAGCGGGGACTTCTAACGGGGTAAAACCTTTTCGAATCTGGTTCTTTCTTCTTTTTTTCATCTATCTTCAAACTCCTAAAAAAGTTACTCAAAAATTTACCGATGAAATTTTCAAAATCGGTAATATCGTAGCATAAGCAATTATCCCAACTATCCCAGCCATAACAATTATAATAAGCGGCTCGACTGCGGCGCTCAATCTCTCAATAACTACGTCAGTTGAGGCCTCGAGGTTTTCGCTGATATTTTTGAGCATCGTTTCCAGCTCACCGCTTTTTTCGCCGACGGCAACCATATGGGCAATAGCAGGGTCAATAACGCCGCTATCCCTCAGCGGCGTTGCAATATCAGCGCCGGCAAGAATCCTCTCACGCGATTGCTGAATGGCTCTTTTCATAAGACTGTTGCCAGTAACTTCTGCCACAACACGAAGAGACTCTGCCATAGCAAGACCCGAACCAAGAAGCGTCGAAAGGGTAGAGGCAAAGCGCGAAACCACACGCTGCTTTATCAGAGGGCCAAACAACGGCAAAGACAGCAAAAACTTGTCACGCAAATATGCACCTCGCTCAGTCCGCAGAAATCTCCTGAGAACCAAGACGATACCAAACACTGCCGCAATAACCACCAACAGCCGCCAGCTGGTCAGCACATGAGAAACGTTCATCAATTGTCTGGTAATCCACGGCAATTCCTGTCCTGCCCTGGTGATCTGCTCACCTATCTTGGGAATGACGGCGGTTGTCAAAATCAGAATGGCTGCAAGGCAAAATAAAATTAGAACAATTGGATATATCATCGCTGTAATTATCTTCGATTCGACCCGCTGGCGTTTTTCCATAAAGCCGGCAATGGTCGACAAGCTCTTTCCTAAAGAGCCCGTAACCTCACCTACACGCACCATACTTACAAAAATAACATCAAAATAATCGCTGTATTCTTTCAAGGCATCGGCAAATGACTCGCCGGTGACAACGCGGTCGCGAATGTCGCTAATGGCGTTTTTGAATCGCACATCGGAGACTTGTAAAGTAAGGACCGAAAGCGCTTCGGTCAGTTTAATACCCGAATTAAGCAGCGTGGCCATCTGCTTGGTAAAATCGATTATCTGGGTCTTGCCGGCTCTGGCGAAAATCGAAAATAGCGCAGCTTTACCCTCGGCGCCGGAGCCAACCTCTGCGATTGATGCCGGGTGGACACTGCGCACCCTCAACTGCTTTCGCGCGGCGTATGGACTTTCAGCCGTAATCGTGCCTTTGACTTTTTTGCCGTCCGCCGCTATCGCTATATAGTGGTATCTAGGCATTGACTATTTTCCATTGTCTATTGACTATTTTTTCTCGCTGTTTTTCGAGAAGAGACAAAAATTTTTGTTAATTCCTTTGCTTCTTCAAGTAGTGGCGTAACTTTCCTTTTGTTCAGTAGTTGCTCATCAATAACGAATTCCATCCAGAAGTATGCTTCATCGACTTCTTCTATGACGACTGCAAGTTTTGCAATGAAACTGGCTTTCGAGTGAGCAACACAAGCTGCTCGATAGTTTGAAGCAACGGAAGTAGAGCATCGGATTAGTTGACCTTTAATATAATTGCCCAAATAACTTCTGGGTAAAGCCATACCGAGTTTAACGCAACGATGCGCAAACTCTTTTGTTCTTTTCTTTGGTTCGTCTTTATCCATTTCTAACGTGGCCTATTCCCATAGCAAATATCAAATAGTAAATAGTCAGTAGTAAATTGTAAATGTTACATTATGTCAGCCTGCGTCACTCTCAACACCTCAGCGATAGTTGTTATCCCGGTGAGGACTTTCCTGGCCCCGTCCATTCGCAAAGTTTGCATGCCTGCTTCAAGGGCAATCTTCTTTATTGTACCGGCAGTTTCCCTTTTGTATATGAGGTTCTGGATTTCTTCGTTAATGAGCATGACTTCATAAACACCCGTTCGGCCGCGAAAACCGGTCTGAAAACACCTCTCACAACCTTGGCCGACAAAGAACTTCCCGCCGTTATCAGCCGAGCCGGATGAACCTATGCCAAGTTCTCTCAATTCGCGATCTGTAGGTTCGGCAACCTTTTTGCAATCCGGGCAGACCTTTCGGACTAATCGCTGCGCTATTACAGCAATCAAGGACGAACTTACCAAATACGGCTCGAGGCCCAAATCCAAAAGCCGGGTCAAAGCTCCAGCCGCGTCATTTGTGTGCAGCGTGCTGAAAACCAAATGACCTGTCAGCGAAGACTGTATTGCCATACGGGCGGTTTCGATGTCTCGAACTTCACCAATCATTATAACATCCGGGTCCTGACGAAGGACATGCCGCAGAGCGTTTGCAAATGTTACACCCTTTTTTGAAGCAACCTGCATCTGGCTTATTCCTTCGAGCTGATACTCGATGGGGTCTTCTATGGTCATAACATTCTTCTCGGCTGAATTAATCCTGTTAAGGCAGGCGTAAAGAGTGGTGCTTTTTCCGCTGCCGGTTGGGCCCGTTACGAAAATAACCCCATGCGAGCGGGTGAGCAAAGAATCAAATTTTTTCAAATCGTCCTCACAAAGCCCTAATTCGTTCAATCCGAACAGTCCCGTGCTTTTATCAAGCAGCCGTAAGACACTGCGTTCGCCGTAGCTGGTCGGCACGGTGCTGATACGCAAATCGACTTCACGCTGACCGAGCCGGACACTGCATCTGCCGTCCTGTGGAAGCCGGCGCTCCGCAATGTCCATACCCGCCATAACCTTGATACGAGAGATAACCAACGGCAAGACATTTCTGTTCAAACTAAGTGTATCATATAAAATGCCGTCGATACGATAGCGAATCTGAATCTTTGTCTCGTAAGGGTGAACATGAATATCACTGGCCCTTAATTGCAAGGCACGAAAAAGAATATCATTGACCAACCTGATAACCGGCGGTCGATTCACCACATCAAGCAGGTCATCGGAAGCGGCAACTTCGTCAACAAGCTGGTCGAGATTTTGGGAATCCAGCTCTTCGGCCACCTCCTCGATGACCGTTGTCCTCTGCTCGTATGCAATATCTATTACGGAGGTGATAGTGGCGCGGGTGGATATAGCCGGCCTGACAGGTAGGCCGGTCATCTTCGAGACATTATCGAGCGCATTTGCATCCAACGGCTTGGACAAAACTACGGTAAGCTCGGTTGGACGGTCGGACGGTTCGCCGTCTGCGCGTTTGCCCGTTTCACCGTCTTCGGCCCTTACGCCGATAAGATAATGGTGCTGAGCGTATGCGGCGGGAACAGCTTCAATAAATTCGACGGGCACAGCCTTTGGCGCTATTTCCGATAGAAATTCACAACCAAGTGCCTCGGCAAAGAGCTTCAAAACCATATCTTCGGTAAAGTAAGGACAGGCAAGCAAAATCTCATCAAGGCGCTGCCGGCTGCTGTCTTCTTCGAGAAATTTAGCCAGCTGCTCAGCGTCAATCAAACCCGTCCGCTTAGCGGTTTGTATTAATAAATCTTTCATATTTCGTTTAATTCCATTTTACCGCCGAGAACGCAGAAACCGCTGAGATTCTTCGATTCTCGACGAGAATCGAGTATCCAGCATCGAGAATCGAGTTTCCTCTGTCTTCTCCGCGTTCTCTGCGGTTAATCTTTATCTATAGTCTAAATCGGCTTCGAGAATTTGCAATGGGTCCATCGGCTCAGGCTTTGTGCCGGGTAAATCCCTACCTTCCTGCATTTCTTTTTTATGTTTTTCGAATACCCTCCGGTTCTTTAGTGATAATGCTTCATCCGGTTCGAGAATTTGCTTTGCTTCCATCGGTTCAAGCATTATTATGCCGGGTCGAACACCACGTTCCTGCATCTCTCTTGCGCGTTTTTCGGATATCTGCTGCTTCAGTGATACTACTTCATCTTCATCAGCTTCGAGAACCTGCAATGGGTCCATCGGTTTAGGTTTTATGCCGGGCCAATCCTCATATTCCTGCATTTCCTTTTCGTATTTTTCGAATGTAGCCCGGTTCTTTGCTGATACTACTTCTACATCGGAGACGCCGGTAACTTCTTCGCCGGGCCTCAAGATATTTGCTTTAACGAACACATAAAGTCTACTCTGGGTATCCTTATTAGCTGTACTTCTAAAAAAGCCCCCGAGAATGGGAATATCACCAAGGAGGGGAACTTTAGTTCCGCCTTTGGTCTGTTTAAGCTTCTCCAGCCCGCCAAGGATTATTGTGCTTCTGTCGGGAACGGTTACAGTTGAGGTAAGATCGCTGGTCAGAAGGTCGGGCGGTGTTGGCCCCGTTAATTCTCCTGCCGGCGTATTCAGTACATAATCCGGCCTGAGTCCAAAATCTGTACGCGTCACCGCAATTGTGAGGCGGAGCTGGTCTCCTTTACTTATATGAGGGGTGATTGTAAGAGTAATGCCCTCGGTATAAGTTGATAGGTCTACCGACGTTGCCTGGGTTGCTTGTGAAATACCTGTGCCGGGCACTACTTGCGTCTTGGGCGAAACAACAGTTGTTACCGTTTCCGCTTTAATAGTTCCCTCTTCATTGTCGTTAACCAGAAGTTTAGGCCTCGCCAGTACCCGACCATAATCTTTTATTTGCATAGCTGTTAATAGAAGCTGGATGTGCTCATCTGCATAGAAGCCGCTTCCCGCTCCGCTTGTTGAGACTGTTTCGATGATTCGTTTATCGGGGAAAGGAGTAATCAGAGAAGCAAGGAAGTCCATGCTTTCGCCCCCCGTAAGTCTCGGAAACTTTGAGATCAAATCCAGGTCCAGGGAGAACTGATCGTTTTTGGTAATTTCGACTAATGTTACGTCGAGCAGGACCTGTGGGCGGTATTCATCGAGCTCTTTGATGAGCGAGGCAATCCACGTTTGGTTCTTTTTGCTGGCGTAAATGATGAGCGAATAACTCTTCGGGTCGGGGACGATTATGATGTCCTCTTCTATTCTCTTTGTTACTGTTGTTCTTGGGACTTTGGAGTCTGCTCCGCCCTTTTCTGTGATGGTTTCCGAAATAAGCTTTTCGAGGACGGCGGCAAGCTCTTCCGGGTCCTGGTTTTCGAGTTGGTATATGACATACGGGTTTTGGGCTTCTTCTTGCACGGCGTCCACATAGCCGATAATCACAGCTATCTGGACGTGCTGCTCAGCGGTGGCATTGACCAGAAGCGAATTGGTCGCCTCAATTATCACTACCTGCGGCTCTTCTACAAGGGGTTCTTGTATCGTAGAAGCAGTGGTTCTATACGTAGTAGTCCTGGTGGTGGGGGTCGTTCTGGTGGATGGGGTCGTTCTTGTGGCTGGGGTTCTTCTGATAGACGTCCCCGTCGGAGCTGCTCGCCCGGCGCCAATTATGCCAAGCTCTTCGAGCTTTTTCCTTACATCCTCGGCATCGACATACCGGATTTCGTATAGCCGCAGAGTCCGCAGGTCCGCCTTTTCCACATCAAGGGCATCTATGAGCTTATCGACAATAGCTAATTGCTCCTCAAGGCCTATCATCAGGATTCGGTTCGTTCTCTCGTCGGCATCGAGATAGACAGTGGGTTCGGCGGCCGACGTGGGAGCCCTTGTCGTGCGCGAGGGAGGTCTTCGAGCGGCAGCGGCTCTGGCGGCCTGCAGTCGGCGTTGATATACGGCTGTCGACTCTCCAGCTTTGCGCGTGACAGTCGGTGTCGGCGCTGCCGCCGCAGTTGCACCAATAGTAATTGATACAGCGCCTAACTGCTCGGCAAGTGTCTTAACTTTCGTAGCAAGTGTCTGTGCCATCGTGTATTCTAACGCCCTGGACCTGAACTTTTTCTGCTCACCCGGCTTGTCAACCATCTCAAGAAGCTCTTCTATACGTGCCATACGGTAGGCGTATCCGGATACGATAAGGGTTCCCATGTCGGCAATAGACGAGAAGCTCACACCAAGCTTCATAGCTATCAAAAGGTTTTGTGCACTCGCAGTATCGATATGTTTTAGCTTAAAGATACAGGTTATGATCACATCACCAGTTTGAATCCAGGGCTTCTGGGGGTCCACTATGGGAGCGTCAATATCTGCCGACCTTGTTATAGGGACAATAGTTACAAGATTGACCCTGCGAGTCATCACAAATTTTTTGAACTTCAGCACAGATTCGACCAGAAGATACAAATCCTTTACCTTAATAGGTCCTTGCAGTTTGAGTGTAACCTCGCCTTGTAAGCCTGTTACATCGGCTGGGTCATACATATAGTTCAGATTTAAATACTTACCGACCAAATCTAACAAATCAATGATGTTGATCTTTTCGGGCAAATCCAGCTCAAGCGTGTCATCACCATTTGTGATGAACTCCGGCTGATATAGCCGGGTTGCAGCCCGCCTACGGCGGGGCTCAACAACTTGTGTTGCCGTGTCGGGCTCCTCAACCTCGACAGCGACTTGCTCCGGAATAGTCTCAGGCCCCGGTTCCAGTCCCGGTTTTGGTTTGGCAGGGACCCCATTTCGCGTTTTTTTGCGAAATGGGAACCTAACAATCTTCTCAGCTACGGGTTTTTCAGGGACAGCAGCAAGGTCTGCTTTCTCTGGTGGCTTGGCGGCCTCAGGAGCCGTTTTATCCGGTGCAGTTACAACGGTAGTCGGCTGCGCTGCCGGTTCATTTGGTTCCGGTCCGCCGGGGACGGGTTGGGCCAGTTCGGCTAACTTTTTCTCAGCCTGGGCAAGCGAATCAAGGAGCCTTTTGCGCTTTTGCGGAGACAGTCCTGTGGAAGCAACAGCCGGCTGGGCCGGTTGCAGAGCCTCGGCCTTGGCCTTTTGAAGCCGCTTAATACTGCCGTTAGAAGCGTATCTTTCGATAGCTTCAATAATTTTTTCAAGCTGGTCAGCCGGCGCAATTGCTACTACAGCATCATCGTGGACATCTATAATCGCTTTGGCGGCTCCAGCACCACTTGGTGGATTAGAGAAGCTGCCGATTGATATATTGCCAGCTTCTGCTGCTATCTGCTCGTTCGAGGGCAGATTCCCAGCCGCTGAGGCGGGAAAAATCGCTTTCATAACAAATGCTGTCCTGACATCAACAAGCTTCAAAATAGCGCTTGCCTTGATTAGCTGGCGAGGCTGAGCTGTTACTAAAAGCATATTGGTAGCAGGTAGCTGGGAAACCGTGCCGAGCTTGGCATCGGCCAGGAACTTCTTGGCCCGCTCGACTGATATGTGTTTTAAGGCAAAAACCCTATATCGCGGCTCTACAGGAACAGAGCCCCTATCAGAGCCGTTAGAAGTTCGGTCTCTTTCTCGATTACTTCTAACGGGGTCGGCAGCCAAAAGATAACTGCTGGCAAGCAAAAGAGTTACTGCCAAAATAAAGAGGTTCCCCAAACGCCAAAGTTTGCGCTTGGGGGCCCAAAAACTGAAGTTTCTGCTATAGCCTGGTTTTGCAGCCATAGACCCCTCCTTAGTCCGCCAGAGGCGGATGTCGATCTTTGTGTTTTTCAACAACGCTATTTCTGTAGTTACCGAGCATTTTAGCTTAAAATTATTAAAATAACCCCTTTTTTGAAGCCCTTACGGGGTTCCCACGCAAATATTCGCTCAAATCTCCAGGTTCGAGCACATCAAGCACCCCATATATTAATTCAGACACAGAAAAGGCCTAAAAGTTCCGCAGGTTTGCGGCAAAAAAACGCGGATTTGCTGAATGAAAGCTGGAAAAACGCCAAACGTAAAATAAATGCCAATTGCCGTTACAATATGGAGAAAAAGAGATTACGTACAGTCCGAAAAAAACGTGGATTCTTGCTTCCGCAGGAATGACAGAGTCAGCTAATCGGCAATTTCAACTTGTGATTGGTATAAGGCAAAACGCAGGCAATTGGTGCGGGACTATTACCTGGGCGGTCTTCTTGGCGGCCGCGATTCTCTTCTTGACCTTCCAAGTTTCAAACTCCTGGCACGATTCGGATCCCGCTGAACGCGCCTCAACTCTTCTTTACCTAAAAGGTCCAGTCTCTTTGCCTCTTCAGTAGTTATACGCATAGCCTCAAGGCCGGCAATGGCTTCTTTCAACGCCGCCTCTTCTTCTGCGCTAGTTTTGTCAGATCCAACACCCGCCTTCCCCTGCTGGGCTTTCAGCTCGTTGATGAAATCCGCCAAGAGTGCATTTTGTTCAGCATCGCTCATCTGCGGCGGTCTTCTACTTGTCCCGCGAGGAACAGCCCTCGGTGGTGCGGCAGTCGCCGTTGCCGACTTACTTCCAACGCCGGCACCAGCTTTGCCTAAATCCGATGCCGGGCTTTGCCCAGCGCTTACCCGCAGAGGTGTGCCGCTTGTAATGCTGGCAGAAGCTCCCGGCAAAGCAAGGGTGGATTTGGAAGTGGTCTGGCCTTTAATAAGACTTTTTTTCGGCGGCCTGACCGCTACGAGTGTGACAGTTCTTTCACGGTCTTTAACAACTATAGAGCCGTCTTTTACCTGCTCGATAACTAAATGGGCCACCTTACTGCCTTGTCTGACCCAGTGAAAACCCTTGCCCGGCTCATCAATGTAGGCCAGCGACAGCTCCGGATGTGCCGAATAATAACTGGTGCCAATAAGTGTAAATTTGGCTGTAGTTTTCACGGGGTCGGGAGGAAGAAGCGACGGCCTACCAACTGTGGGAGTCTTTGGTTTCGGTTTCGGCTTGGGAGGGGGATTTAGATACAATCCAAAGGCCGCCGCCTGCTTTACAAGCGGTGAGATTTGATCCCCGGTCTTTAAGAGTTTAGCACCTTTGGCTTTATTAAACTTCTCTATCGCGCCGGGTGACTTTAGAAATTGCTCGATCTGTTCGTCGCCGCGAAAACCAAAAACCGCAGGAAAAGCAAAAAAACCGACAGCCAAAATCGCCGCTATAATAGTAGTTATCCGCAAAGTCTTTATCATATTTCGTATCTCATATTTGGCCGATTTTCAGACAGGATTTACAGGATAAAAGAGAATGTAAAGAAAAAAAAGGAACTCCTGTTAATCCTGTCTAAACTTTCTATTCACGAATCACGATTTACGGCTCACTATTGCCTATTTTATTTGACATCACGGGGGGCGTTTGGTTCCGTCCAATGAATTATTTTTTCAAAATTAAGCTCTTCATTTTCGGCGTAGTCGCCGCTCGTCTCGGGTGTATGGCAATCAATGCAGGCAGACTTTGGCCCAGTGAATCCGACTATTCCCCCAGTTTTGATATGTTCCGAGCCCGGCCCATGACAGTTTTCGCAGCCGACATTCTTCAAATGTCCGGTTTTCTGCTCTGAAACAAACCCACTTTCATGTTCCATACCAACAACATGACAGGTAACACACTCCGGGTCGAACTGCGAGCCGACTCGCTCAAGCGTCGCATAAGCATGCGCATGAGCGTTACGGCTCCACTTCCCATATTCGTATTCGTGACAAGCCTTACAGGACTCTGAGCCGGTGTATTCCAAACCATTAGGCAAAAAGAAACGTGGAATTTCCTCCAGAAGATTGGCTCCTTTAACAAGCTGTTGGTAGTCTTCGTACAAGCTAAGCAGAGATTTTTCCTGCCGCAAATCCTCTTCAACAGGGACAACGCTAAAACTCAATTCAGGTTTGCCTTTGTCTTTGGCAGGTTTAATCTGTAATTTGCATATATATCTGCCGAAGCGGCCTACCGAGACAACCAAAGGTTTTTTATTCGGGTCAGAAATTATACCCGGCTCATCAGATTCAGCAGGACAAACCAGACAATCTACGATTTCCTTCTTCGTAATAGAATTAATAATGCCGGGACCACAGCGGTTCAGGATGAGGATGTTAACCGTTTGCCCGCCAAAGGCGGGGGGAGTAAAAAGCTTTCCGAGCTGCTCTATCGGCGCCGATTCTGCGTTAAAGGTCGCAACTGTCACGGCTATGGTCTTACTTTTCAACGAAAACTTCTTCGTAAACTTTGTGGGTAGATTCGCATCGGTCGGCCTCTCGGATGTTATTATATTAAAAAGCGAGCCGATACTGTCCGTCAGTCTGAGACTTCCGGCTATTTTGATATCTTCTTCGGTCAGATTGACCACATCGTAACCGAGAAGACTAAACGCTTGAACTACTATATCGAACTTGATTAGGTCCTGCTCGCTGTCACCTTCCACAAACGAGCCGGTATCGACAATCAACCTTCTTTTTGCAGGCACACTGTTGAAAACTGCGGAGCGTCTGTCAAGCCCCCCAAGTTGTCCGCCGCTGCAGCCACAGGGCTTCAACGCCCCGAGCTCGTTGCCGGTTAGAAAAACCGTAACCACGTCGGCTTTGCGGGCAGGCTTTGAAACCAATATGCACGAGGCCGCGACTGTCAACCCCGTTAGAAATAACACGCCAGTGACCTTTTTGTTGGCTTTGGCAAGGATTTCTAACGGGGTCAATACACAAATACAAGTCACTAACCGTAGCATGACCAGGATAACCTTTGTCACTTCGAGGATTTCACAGGTTTCTTCGAATAGATTCCGTAACAAGTAATCTGCAACTGCTGGCCGCCTTTTATCTTCACGGAAAACACATCCGTGAACACCCTTCTTTTAGACTCGGCGGCCGGCGGTGTTATTTGCAGCTCGAACTGATAACCGTTGCGAACCTTCTCCCGAGTCAAAACTTTTATAGTGCCTTTCCTCGATGATGTGGACTCAACCTCGAAATCCTCACCATAGTTGCTGAATATCCAGACTTTCTTTGTTACCGGCTTTCGCGGTTCAGCTTCACGAACGTAGACTACCCGTGGGTTAACCTTAAATTCCGCTAATGCATCAAAAACAATGCTGACCGTTTTGCATTCCGGATGGGTTAGACCAATTTCGACCTGGCCTCTCAGACCTTTCCGCAGCTTCTCAATATCGACCTTCGGCTTTAGAACAAACTTCGTCGCTGTAACCTTAGGGTCGAAATCAGCAGTTATGGAATTACCGGTCGACTTAAAGCGCGTTATCGCAAACGGCTGCTTGTCACGGCTGGCAAGCGTAATCTGCGGGCAGCCGGCATTCTCTCCCTTAAGCAAAAGGTTCAGTCTCTCCGGCTGGTGCTCGACCTTCATTGCAATCCTTGCTTTTATAGTCAGTCTGACCGTAGGCCTTTTCTTATCGTTGCTGGGTACAGAGCAACTTTTCGTTACCGAGCCGGGGCTTCTGCTCGCACGATACACTATTTTCACGGCCCCGCTTTCGCCCGGCGCATATTCTTTCTTGGGTAGCTCGGGGACAGTGCAACCGCATGGGCACTTAATTTTCCCGATTTTCAACAAGGCGTTTCCGGTATTTGCAAATTTGAACTCACAAGCGTTCCTTGTCCCCGCACCGACTTCGCCGAAATCGTGCACCACTTTTTCAAATGTGATTTCCGGAGCCGGCTCATTGGCCTGGGCTGTAGTTTTAGCTTTTGCCAGCTGCTGCCTTCGCGGGGCAGGCGCTGTCGTGGAGGCGGGATTCACCGGTTTAGATTCGGCCAATGCTGGTTTGGACTCGGTTAAAGCTGGTTTAGACGCTTTTGCTACTTCCTGTATCGGCTTGGCCGAGCCAGGACAGGCAAGCTGCTCTTGACAGCAAATCTGCAAGAACAATATACAACCGATAACAAATACAACCTCGAATTTTCGCAAGCAACTGCGTTTCATACTCTCATCTCCAAAAGTTGACCGCATATTTACATATGCGGAATTCCCCATACGTCAGTATGGGGTCTAAACAAAAAAGTCTTACAAGACGGATGTAACCTTAGGCTAATTCATAAACAATTTCAGTTTAACAAAAAAGACGTCCTTATGCAAGGATTTTTTCGATCTTAACGGGCAAGCAGGTCACCCACCAGGCTTGTATCGCTGTTACTGGTTTTCATTTTGAAGCCAATGTAAAGCCATAAACGCAAAATCCTCGAAATTCACTATGCAGTCGCCGTTTATATCGCCTGCGACAACCGTCTCACAGACTGGTTCGCCAAAGTATGATTTGCTGGCCTTAACTGTGCCGCCGTACGCACCCATATTGATAATACCACCATTGGGAAAAAGCTCATAGCCAATGGGACTTTTTGGATCACCCGCATCAATGCACGGACTCGTCACTTCGTCCTTCGTCCATCGTCCATCGTTTGCATCCCATCTGCCTGCTTGGGATTTCAAATGGTAATCGCCATCAACCCAGAAGTCATCGTTTGCATCTGCAGGTGTTCCGTTTGCGTCCCAATAGCCGGGGTTCGCAAAACAGGAGTCGGCATCGAAGTTACCCGTTCCAGCCAAATAGCCCGTCCAGTCCTGGATACAGTTATAGGTAATCTGAATCTGAACTGAGGTCTGTGCAATGTATATCTGCGCGTCTTGCATATCATAGTAGATGACACCGGAATTGTTCCAGACAATACAGTTGGTCAAGCTGTGGCCTCGATATGCACGGCCGTAAGAGATTCCCCCACCATAGCTCTCTGACGAATTGCCAGTTACAGTGCAGTTAATGAGCGAACTGCCGCCATCGTACTCGTTGCACATTCCCCCGCCGTTGCCTCCAGCAGAGTTTCCAGCGATGATGCAATTATTGAGCATGCATAAAGAGTAACCGTCATTATACAGCCCGGCACCGGAACCGGTTGCCGAGTTGCCGATAATCCTGCACCAATTAAATTTCGGATAAGCTTCACAGGTACAGCCAAATACATGAATTCCCCCACCATCACCCTCAGAGCGGTTGCCAATAAATGTACAACGTGTTAATACCGGGTCAGAATGCTGGACATATATTCCCCCGCCTGAAGTCTTTGCCGAGTTATTACTGATTGTGCAGTCAATTATCTTGGTGGCATCGCTATATATGTATATTCCTCCGCCGCGACCCTCCTTGGCAGAGTTACCTTTGAAGGTGCAGTTGGTCACCGTCGGGCTGCCTGAGGCGATGCACATCCCGCCGCCCCAGGCAGCCAAATTGCCGCTGAACGTGCAGTTGGCCAGTGTTGGGCCGCTGTCCCACCAGATGGTGATCCCGCCGCCTCCCCGGTCGGCACAGTTGGCTGTCAACGTGCAGTTGCTGATCGTTGGGCTGCTGCTGGTATAACAGTATATGCCGGCACCTTCTGTTGTGTAACCGTTCGTAATGGTAATCCCAGCAAGAATGGAGTTTGCATCTTCACCACTGTGGAAATAAAATCCGCGATGATATTCTGTCTCTGAGCCGTTGCAGTCGATAATGCAGTTTTCCGGTCCGTTTTCGCTGCGTACCGTGATCGCTTTGCCGAGAAAGTCCAAATCACGATTGCCCTGGCCCGTATACGTGCCGTCTGCCACGATTATGGTGTCGCCATCATTAGCATCATCGATCGCCGCCTGGATGGTGTTGAAATCCGCAGGCCCATCGTCATCAACATATATAGTGCGTGGGCCTTGGTACTCGTATGCGCCCATGTCCACAGTGCCATTTATGATGCGCGGCCATCCATCGAGGTCGGTTGAAACCGACGAAGGAACAACAGAGTTATCACCGGCATCAATGCAGGGTGAATCTGGCAATAAATGATAATCGCCATCAACCCAGACTCCGTTTGCATCCCAATAACCCGGGTCAATAAACAACGGGTTTGCATCTATGTTGCCGGTGCCGGTGTAGCCACCGTCGATATCGCTGTAGGTTATCGTGATCTGCGAACTGTCGCCGACCCATATTTCGTTGCCACCGTCCCAGAGGATACAGTTGGTTATCTGAAGATCGCTTGGATAGCACTGACGGTAAGAATCACAAGCCAGAGCGTTTCCATCCGGCGCTGAATTTGCAGAAAACGTGCAATTGTTCAGAGTGGGGCCGTTGTAGCGGGAGCAGGACGCGTAGCTGCGGTAGCCGGAGTTATACATTCCGCCGCCATAGTTTCCTGCCGAGTTCCCGGTGAAGGCGCAGTTTATGAGCGTCGGGGTGGTGTACATGTTGTAGATTCCGCCGCCTTTCGATACTGCGGAGTTACCGTTAAAGGTGCAACTGGTCAGTGTCGGGCCCCACTCAGCACTGCGCCAGTTGGAGTTGTGCATCCCGCCGCCGACGGATGCCGAGTTGCCACTAAACGTGCAGTTGGAAATCCTCGGGCTGGTCTTTGAGTACCTCCTGGAGATGAGCATTCCACCGCCTTGGGAACCGGCCGAGTTCTCTGTAATCGTGCAATTGATGACCACCGGGCTGCAATCATCGATGAGTATGCCGCCGCCTTGGCTTGCCGAGTTACCCGAGATGATATTGCCGGTAATGGTTGGGGTTCCCGCCTCGTAGCAGCGGATGCCGCCACCGCCGCCGCCGGGTTCACAATGGTTGTCACTGATAGTGTTGCCAACAATAAGTGGTGAAGCTCCATACCAGCACCCTATGCCGGCTCCACCGTCAGCGTCATACTCTATCTTGTTCCCTGTAATGATGTTGTTCCTGATTATCGGCGAGGACGCAATGCAGAGTATGCCGCCACCACTGCCATTGAACCCATTGATGATTGTGAGGCCCTCAACAACGGAGTTTTCATCTTCGCCACTATGGAAATAGAATCCTCGATGATTTTCTAATTCGGTGCCGTTGCAGTCAATGATTGTTGCGGCGACGATGTTGGGGTCGTTTGGGTCTGTGCTGCGGAGAGTGATAGCCTTGCCCTTAAAGTCTATATCACGGTTACCATCGCCCCGAAAGGTGCCAGGGGCGAGGATAATGGTATCACCATCAATCGCCGCGTCTATCGCCGCTTGAATAGAAGGATACTGGATGTCGGGTTGGAAATTGGCCCAGGAGCCGTTATTACCGCCATTAGCATCAACGTAGATGATTTTGCCCGTAGCTGTGCATGCCATCACCAGCAAAAGAATCGACATTGCCAGCAAGGTTTTGAGAGTCGTCATACGCATTTCGGCTCCTCCTTAAAAAAGTGCAGCGACCGGTTCAAATTTTACGATATTGTACCAAACCAATTGAATTTTGTCCAGAAGTTTCGCCCTTACAGAAGGCCAATTTCTACGCCCCCAAACACTACGTGCACCCCCGGGCAACGATTCCTGGCATACGTCCGTGGGAATTCTGGGGCGGTCTCAGGTCTTCTTCTTTTTCTTTGTTGTTTTGCGTTTTCTTCGTTGTATCGTCCAGGCGGGGTCTATCATCTGCGAATTCCACCGCTCGTAAGTCTTTTCCATTTCTTTTAGAACATCCGGCTGTTCTGCTTTCAAGTCTTTGGTCTCGCCAACATCCGAAGACAGGTCGAATAGTCCGGTCTCGCCGCCCATCTTCACCAGCTTGAATTTTCCCTTCCTAACGGCGTGGTTCTGGGCGCTGCGCCAGAAAAGGCTTTCGTGGGGTGAGTTTTTCTTCTTGCCGGTCAGATACGGGAGCAGGTTTACGCCGTCCAGCTTACGGTCTCTGGGCACCCTAACTCCCACCGCCGCGGCGGCAGTCGGAAGAATATCGAGCGCAATGACCGGATGGTTGTAAACACGGCCGGCCTTTAAGCGGCCAGGCCATTGGACCATAAAGGGAACACGGATGCCGCCTTCATACATCGTCCCCTTGGTAGCACGCAGCGGGTCGTTGCGAGAGCCGTTTGCCCCAGTCGGGCCGCCGTTATCATTGACGAAGAACAGCAGCGTGTCTTCTTCCAGACCTAATTCTCGCAGCTTGGCCAGGACCTTGCCTATCCCTTCATCCATAGCCGTTAGCATACCCGCATAAACCTGACGCTTCGGGTTGGTGATGTGTTTGAAACTACCCTTGTAACGCTGAGGTGCTTGCATCGGCGTGTGCACGGCGTTGTAAGCAAGATAAAGGAAGAAGGGTTCGTTATGATGGCGCTCGACGAAGGCGACCGCCTCACGCGAGAAGGCGTCAGTGAGGTACTCTTTCTCATCGACCGGCTCGGTGCCGCGCAGGATGGGGTTGAATGTTCCCAGACTCGGGTCGATATAGGAGTGACCGCCGTGGAGGAAGCCGAAGAATTCATCGAACCCGCGTTTGAAGGGATGGAAATGCGGCGCTATTCCCAGGTGCCACTTGCCCACCGCGCCGGTGACATATCCCGCGGACTTGAGCACGTCGGCCATTGTTACCTCCGTCAGCGGCAAACCGACCTGTTCTCGCAGGCCCCCGGGCGGCGGACCGGTATTGAACTCGTGGCCGAAACGCTGCTGATATCGGCCGGTCATCAGTCCGGCACGAGTCGGGCTGCACACCGGACACGAAACGTAGCCGTTCGTAAAACGGATTCCATTTTGCGCAACCGAATCGATGTTCGGCGTCGCAATGTCCCGGCACCCGTGACAGCCAATGTCAGCGTATCCCATATCGTCGCTGATGATAACGATAATGTTCGGCTGTTTTCTTTCCGCTCGCCACGTTTGGCCTAAACTGGTACAGCTCGGCAATACCGACAGTGTCCCCACCGAAGCCGCTGCAAAACCCATCGTCTTAAGAAACTCTCGTCTTGTCTGGTTCTCCATATTTGTTCTCCTTCCATTTTATTCAATTTCCTTGTGGCTCATTTTTCGTCCAAGGCCTGTCTGCGGTCGTGCCTGGCGATTCGCCATTGCAGAAACAGGATCGCGACAGCCAGGACGAAGCCGAAGGCCACGTCGCCGGCGACAAACCAGACGAACCAGCCGAAGCCGCCTCTGGCAAGGGCCACCGCACCATAGACCACAAATGCGACAACCGCCATCAGGGACCACAGGGCGACTAAACGGATAGGGCCGGCGTACCGACGAACGTCAGTGGAGAAGACCACCATCATTCCGCCCAGGAGCACATAGAACGCCGAGAGCAGCCGGGCCAGATAGGAGACAAGCACTTTCACCGGAGTGCCGGACTCAGCAAGTTTTACGCCGCGGACCAGCCAGGAGTACGGCATAAAAACAGCCACGATGGCCGGCAGGCACGTGATACCAACAACTCGAAGCAGCAGTTGCAAGCGTCGTTCTGTGGTATTCATGATATACTCCTTTCACACTCACGGCGACTGACAAAATGCCCGTGATGTCCCATTGTGGAACGCTATCTTACCATATAGAAAAAAAAGAACAAGGACAACCTACAATACAACGCAGTAAACTACTGATTGGCGACTGAACCCGCAATTTGTCGTCCTATCCACACTTCACGTTGCACTAAATAGGATTTTTATCAAACAGGGGCGATTTTTAGCTGCTCGAACACAGCTTTACAGCCGATATTTTAAGGAGTCCCTTTTTGTAACCTATTGCAAAAAGAGTGCTTAACCGTTATTATAGTGTGGCAAAGTTAACTTATATGGGGTCGAGTATGGACAAGAATAGTCCCGAAGTGTCGGTGGTTGTGCCGCTGCTGAATGAGCAGGACAATATCAGTCCACTCTACGAACAAATCACACAAACCTTAACCCAGCCCCTCCGAGGGGCGGGGTACAACTACGAAATAATATTCATAGACGACGGCAGCAGCGATGACAGCTTCACCATACTAAGTCAGCTGCAAAAGGCGGACAACAAAGTGCGTGTCATTCGGTTTCGCAAAAACTTCGGCCAGACTGCAGCCCTCAGCGCCGGCTTTACTCACGCACGAGGCAAAATTATCGTGGCAATTGACGCCGATTTACAAAACGACCCTGCAGATATACCGAAAATGATTAAGAAACTCGACGAAGGATTTGATGTGGTAAGCGGCTGGAGAAAAAAGAGACACGATAACGCCATCACCAGACGCCTGCCTTCCAAAATCGCCAACTGGCTAATCGCGAAAATTACAGGCGTTAAACTTCACGACTTCGGCTGTACACTTAAAGTATACCGCAGGGAAGTCTTAGCTGAAACAAAATTGTACGGCGAAATGCACCGGTTTATCCCGGCTCTGGCAAGCTGGAGCGGAGCCAGTATCTGCGAAATGGTAGTCAACCACAGACCCAGAACCGCCGGCGCCGCCAAATATGGCCTGGGCCGCACATTGAAAGTGGTATTAGACCTTATTACCGTTAAGTTCCTCGGCTCATTTTCCACGAAGCCAATCTATATCTTCGGCGGCCTGGGAGTAATAAGCGGGCTCGCAGCAGTAGCCTTCGGCTTGATCGTGCTCTATCAAAAATGTGCGCACAATTTTGCTATGAACAGAAATCCACTGTTGCTTTTAACGGCTATGTTGATTACTGCCACCATTCAGTTCATTCTGATGGGCCTGCTCGCCGAGCTTTTAGTTAGAACATATCACGAATCACAAAATCGCCCAACTTACGTCATCAAAGAGATACTGGAATCACCCGATGAAAACGGAGACCAGAAATGAGCAAAGCTGCTCGAAGTAAAAGGTTGCCAAAAAAACAACCAAAACCACAAAAACAAATACTTGCTGTCCACATTAAACAACAAATCAATAAAAAGTTCGTGCTTCTTGCGACAGTAGTAATTCTGGCAGCAATACCATTCGTGCTTGGAAAATACATTGAGTTCAACTCTCCCGGGCCCTACGACAGCGGAGCGTACGTCTATTCAGCCAAACGCGTAGTCGATGGCGCGGTCATTGGTGTTGATGAAAGACCCAGCGCTCAGTTGGGGACACTGCTCGTCAATATGTTAGGGGTATGGCTGTTTGGCTTTAGTGAAACCGGCCCGAAGCTGATTCAGGGGATTCTGCAGGCAGCCGCGTTGATACTTATGTTTATTGCGATACGAAAGCTCTTCGGCACACTACCTGCCGCAGTGAGTGTAATAGTCGCTTCAATTTATCTTTCGGCCCCGCTTGCCGCAAAGTTCGGTAACGTCAAGGAACAATATATGATCGCCTTTATGGTGATTGCGATGAGTTGTTTTGTGATGCGGCAGCTGGGCGGAAGATGGTGGTGGGCCGCTTTGGCCGGTGCGTTCGTTATATGGGCCCCTTTGTTCAAGCAAACAGGAGCTTCAGCTATGGCCGCAATAGGCTTGTTCATTCTGATTCAGCCACTGTTCAGGCACAGAAGCTGGAAACAGACCACCTCGGACATAGGCCTCTTAGCCGCGGGGGCGGTGATTGCAATAGCACCTGTATGTATTTGGCTGCTGACCTGCCACGGTGGCCGGATGTTACCATATTCGTTTGTATGGAGGCCAATAGTCTCATCCCTCGGAAGTTCTCAGGAAGGTGCCGAGCATAACCCGGGAGAATCCGAGACGGAGCAGAGTCCGGCTCAAGACAAGCCAGCGGAGAAAGGCCTGCTTGCGAAGTTATTGCCGGGATACGTTGCCAAAAGCTGGCAGGCACTGGAACCTGCCGATAGAAAAGAGGTGGCGCGCAGAGTTTTTCGCTATTATAAGTTGTTAATACTGCCGATAGCCCTTGCGGCGGGCGCGATTGCAATAAGAATCGTACGGCTGATTCGCAGGACTGCACCGGCAGAAAAAACCGGGAAAATAAACTATGACCGCTTCGTGTTTCTTTTTGCAGTGTGGTGGCTGCTGGATATGGCCTTCGTATGGATTAGCCCGCGCTCTTATGAGCAGTACTATCTGCCATTAAACGCCTCGGCTGCTATGCTGGGCGGATATTTGATTGCCACTTATTCCAAGCTGCTCGCAAATCCTGTAAATAAGAACGTCTGGAGAGTCGTTGGCCTTATAGGCCTTATCATTATGATAGGGATGTCGTGGCACATATTCTTCGGTATAGAAAAAAGCCCTCATTCAAATACCACGTACCTCAACAGTGCTGGTGAGCCGGAAAAACGTAGAGGTTATACACAAAAGCTGGATATGGTTGCTAACCGCAAGAAAGGCGCAAGAGGTTACTGGGAAATTGTGAGCGAGCACATACGCCATAATTCCACCGAAAGTGATAAGATTTACGTCTGGGGCTGGGTGCCGGGAATATATGTCCAGGCACAAAGATTGAGTTCGGCTCCGAAAGCATTTGAAGGGACAATGCACACACTGTCTCCCGAGGCGCTTTCGGCAAGGATTAATGAAATATTGAGTGCGTTCGAGAAGCAGCCGCCAAAGTTTATTGTCGATACCCACAAAATTCATTTTCCGTGGGACAAACCACCGTTAGAGCTGTGGCCGATTACAAGGAAAGGGCCTTTGCCAAATGACGAAGCCACTGTAGGCCGGTTTGACATGATGTATTCGAAGCTGCTCAGGGAAAAAATCAACCCCGCACAGGCCCGTCTTTATGAGCAGATCACACGGTGGGACGCCAGAAGACTGATGGAAAGGGCTGACCCGGATGAGGCGCTTCGATATGAGGCAATGAAGCCGTTCAGGAAGTTCGTTATGACGAACTACAAAATCTTTCGGGCGTTCGGGCAGAATGTTCTCTTCGAGCAGAAATAAAAACAAATATAGCTGCGGCAAAAAGAGTGACACAACCGATGGACGAGGACCTGAAAAAGCAACAAGAACTCTATGACCAAACCTGGCAGAAGGGACTCCAGATAGGCAAGGAAGAACGCGGGAACCTGCAGACGAATCTGGAATTCCTCGCAGAAACAAATCTGCTCAAACCCGGTAATAGGATTTTGGAAATCGGCTGTGGCATCGGCAGCGTAGTGGCCGAATTGACCACACAGGGATATGATATCACAGGCACAGATATATCACGCGAAGCAATTGCTTACGGCCTTAAAAAATACGGTGACATTAAACTTCAAGTACAAGCGGCAGAAATGCTGGAGTTTGAAGATGAGACATTCGATATTGTGTTGAGCTTTGATTTGTTCGAGCATATTGCCCAGGTCGATAGACACGTAAGTGAAGTTTTCCGTGTTCTTCATGCGGGCGGTTATTACCTGTTCCAGACGCCAAACAAATACAGCAATGCAATTTTTGAAACTTTGTCAAAAAAATCTCTGAAGTGGCGGCGGGCACATCCGTCGCTGCACACGCCGGGACAATTGAGGCGGCGATTGTCCGAGCACGGATTCGAGGTACGATTTGTTAAAATGAATCCAATAAACGAATTCACGCTGAATAAGTTGAAGAAGAGATTCGGGCCTCTAAGCAATATCTTCAAACACACAAATTTTCGCCGCGTGCCTCTTGCATGGCAACCGAACATGTATGTCATCGCCCGCAAAATAAGAAACTAACAAGCAGTAAAAAGTTATTACTTTCAAAGCAGCGTAATGAAAATACTAATGCTCAATTACGAGTTCCCGCCGATTGGCGGCGGAGCCGGCAAGGCACACCTGTGTATGCTCAGGGAATTCGCAGGCAATAGCAGCCTCGTCATAGATGTATTGACCTCTGCACCCAAGCCGGGCTTTAGCGCCGAAAAGCTCGCTGAGAACATCACGATTTACAAGGTGGGTGTGCATAAGAAGAACCTTCACTTCTGGCGAAAGATCGAGGTAGTGGAGTGGTTAGTTAAGGCACAATCGCACTACCGGAAGCTGCTGCGGGAGAAAAACTGCGACTACGACTTGGTGCACGCGTTTTTCGGTTTTCCGACTGGCTGGCTCTGTTATCGAACCGCAAGCAAACTGCCCTATATAATCTCGCTGCGCGGCTCAGATGTACCCGGACAACATGCGCGGTTAAAACTTGACTATAAGGTCTTCGGGCCTGTTATAAAGGCCGTTTGGAAAAAGGCCACTGTCTTGGTAGCATGCAGCGAAGGATTGAAAAGCCGGGCACTTAGATTTCTGCCCTCCGTCTCAATTGACGTTATTCCAAATGGCGTCGAACTGGACCGCTTCCATCCTCCAGAAACCAGCAAAAGGACTGATACCCTTCAGCTTCTGACCGTTGGCAGATTATCCGTTACCAAACGAGTGGCATTGCTCATCCATACAGTTGAAATGTTGCACAAAGATGGCCATAGGGTCCATTTCACTATAGTAGGCGGCGGGGGAATGTTGGAGAAGCTGAGAGGAATTGTAGTAGACAAGGCTCTTGGGGACATCATTGAAATAACAGGGAGGCTCGGCTCAGAAAAGATGCCGGAAGTTTACCAGCAAAGCGACATGTTTATAAGCGCCACTATGCAGGAAGGAATGAGCAACGCGATGCTGGAAGCGATGGCATCCGGGCTGCCGATTATTACGACACGCTGCGAAGGGGTCCAAGAGCTGATTGAGGATAATGGGATCGTGGTGGAAAACTCGGATGCGGAGGCAATCGCTGAGGCGATTGTGAAGCTGGCGGATGACCGGCAATTGTATGAGCAGATGCGCAAGGCAGCAAGAAAACAAGCGGAGGCCTTTAGATGGAAGTCGGTGGCCGAACAGTACCTGGACTACTACGATAAGATTATCCGTAAAACTACGGGATTTTAGCATAATCTTGCAAAAATTCTTCATTTTTGCCTCTCTTTGCACAAGGGGGGGCAGCCGCATTTCTGAGAAATACCTGCAAAACGTGGAATTTGTTTGACTTTGGGCAGCCTGCACGTATAATAAAAAGAGCATCAGCGAGGGATATTGCCAGCTTATTTGCAGCAAGAGAAAAACACACCAGAGAGAAAAAACGGAATTGTTGTTGATTTGGAAACGCGGATTAAGCACGCGCAATAGGATTGATAGATTATTGATTGGAGGTGCGAATCATGAAAGCGAGAGTGAGCTTCTTCGTACTGGCGGTGCCGGCGCTATTGGCTCTTTGTGGGTCGGCGTCGAGTGATGTGCCCACCCAAGGTTTAATTTCATACTGGACGTTTGACGAAGGCAGTGGCGTCATTGCATACGATTCAGCTGGTACGAATCATGGGACTATCTACGGCGCACAATGGACGACCGGCCAAATCGACGGTGCATTGAGCTTTGATCATGTGGACGATTATGTCGAGGTAGGTGATGATCCTTCTTTAAGGTTTACCCAGTATGATAGCTTTTCGGTATGCTTTTGGGCGAAACCTTCTTCAGGAGTTTATGTGTTTAGTAAATTGAGGGCATATGCACAACACGGGGTTTTTGGTTACGCGATTCGTTGGTTTAGGCCCCCTAAATTTCAGTTTATCATAGAGAAATCACGTGTTGCAAATGTATTTGTCGATACATCAGATAATTCTGCCCCTGCCGGCAGCTGGTACTACGTAACAGCTGTATATGACAATAAGGATATGAAAATTTATTTAAACGGAGAATTAAAAGGTACGAACTTTTTTGGTTATGATACTGGCAGCACTAGTCCTGATAAGAACTTAGCGATAGGTGTAAGATCATTCGACTCTACACTTGAACATTACTTCGGTGGTATCATTGATGATGTGATGATTTTCGACAGAGCTTTATCCGCTGAAGAAATCTGGCAGCTTTACATGCCGTACCGTCCCAAGGAAAATCTTGTAGTTAACGGCGGTTTTGACACAACTGAGATTATCAGCGGGGGCTGGCCTTCTACGTATGGTGATTGGAGTGGTAATCCCTCTTACATTCTTCCTCGTTATGGAGATGTATGGCCGTTCGAAGGCTCACAGATGTTATATTTTGTAGGTACAAGTCACTTTGGGTCAGGAGGGGCTACGGAATCTCAGGTATACCAGATAGTCGATGTCAGCGCATTCAGGGACCTTATCGCTGAAGGCAGGGCAACTGCTTCGGCGTCGGCTTATTTCAATAGGGTACCGGGTGATGCAGAAACCGATACTGAATTCTATCTGGATATTCGTGCGTTTGAAGGCGACCCCTGTTTATTCCCAACGCTACAAGACATGGGAGGTATGCACCTTGCGGCCGCGAGTGCGTCCGTTTTCACCGATGGCGACCCGGCTACATGGGAGCAATGCGAGGTGCAATTGGTATTGCCCACCAATACAGATTACGTTGTGGTTGGTGTTCATGCCATGGAGAATATCTATAATGACCACAACTGGCCGGAGTTTGACGGGCATTGTGCCGATGGAGCTTCGTTGACGATAACGGTGGAGCCGAACGTTCCTGAGGGGGTTTATCATGTCGATGGTGTCAACGGTAACGATTTAAATGATGGATTGAGTCCGGAAACAGCCTTTGCAACCATTCAGAAGGGTATCGATTCCGCTGTTGATGGTGATGAAATTATTGTTGCTGATGATACGTACACAGGAACAGGAAACAAGAACCTCGATTTTGGTGGGCGTGCAATAACCGTTCGCTCAGAAAATGGGCCAGAGTTTACCACCATCGATTGCGAAAACGATGGACGTGCGTTCACTTTCCACACGGATGAAGCTCAGGATTCTGTCGTGGCCGGATTCACCATCACAAGAGGCTCGTCTTACAATGGTGGTGCAATAAGTTGTGATAACAGCAGCCCTACAATCAAAGACTGTATATTCTCTGCTAACCAAGCAGAGCATAATGGTGGTGCAATGTATGTAGTAGCAGAATCTTCGCCTGTGATTGAGAACTGTGTATTCAAAGAAAACAGGGCTGGCGAACACGCGGGAGCTGCATTTTTTAGCAACAGTGACGCTGTCGTAAGTGGCTGCATATTCATAAAAAATGTTGGCTATAATTCCTCCGCCGATGGGGGCGCTATATGGAACGGAGGCGGTATTTCACCAACGATTGTGAATTGCCTGTTTGTGGGAAATACAGCCCTCGAGTCAGGCGGTGCAATCAGAAACGACCGCAGCTCACCGACTATAATTAACTGCACATTCAATGGAAACTCAGCCACGTACGGAGGAGCGATGCATAATGCCCCGTACAGTTCACCGATAATCATAAATTGTATTTTTTGGGGAAATGATGCATCCTCCGGGGATGAGATAGACAATAACGGTGACTGTTATCCGACTATTAGCTACTGCGATATCGAGGGTGGATGGAACGGCCCTAAAGTAGTTAACCGAAGTGGCAGCTCTGTTATCGATGGTGGAGGCAACATCGATGATGTCCCTTGCTTCGCCGATTCGAACAGTGGCGATTACCACTTGAAATCCCAGGCGGGCCGCTGGGACCCGAACAGCCAAAGCTGGGTGCAAGATGATGTAACCAGTCTCTGCATCGATGCTGGTGTTCCAATGAGTCCGATTGGTGATGAGCCATTTCCAAATGGCGGCATTATCAATATGGGAGCGTGTGGCGGCACGGCTGAGGCGAGTAAATCATATTTCGGCCAGCCTGTTTGTGAAGTAGTTGTTGCAGGAGACATAAACGGTGACTGCAAGGTCAATTTCCTGGACTTTAGGCTTATGACGTTGCACTGGCTGGAGGATAACACTTCGCCATCGAACTAACCGCCCAATGTGACTATTACACAGCCACAGGATGGAGCCGAGTTCAATCCTGACCAGACGATAGAAATCGAGGCCGATGCGTGGGACGTTGACGGTTTAGTGGTGTGAGTGGAATTCTTCGCCAATGGGAGCAAAATTGGGGAGGATAATGATGGGACTGATGGTTGGATCACCAATTGGTACAACCACCCAGTGGGTACCTACAGCCTTACTGCGAAGGCGACGGACAACGATGGAGCAGTGACGACCTCGCCGGCAGTAGGAATTGCAGTGAGTCCCCCGTTTCCACCGCCGCCACCATAGTGAATCCGATGGGAGAGCGGATGGCCAATCACGAGTGACATCAACCACGATGGCCGGGTTGACTTTCGCGACGTTGCGCTCCTCTGCAACGACTGGCTGTCGAAGCTGCCGTGGATTGAATAGCCGGTCGGCAGGTGAAAAAATTTGTGGTAATCCACGAAGGCGTGGTTTCGTTTATTGCGAGGCCACGCCTTAATTCTTGCGCGTGCCTGGAAACCTGAGGATAAGTAAACAGAGAGAATAATCAAGACAGTTAGCGAGCTGGTCGATGATTGAGCTGTGTGCTTGCAAATTAGCTCACTCAAGACAACGTGGTTAAAGGTTTCAATTGACTTAACCGGGTAAGGCGGTATATTCGTGACGGCGGCAAGATTATGGGTCAGTAAAGGTTCATGTTTATGAGCTCAGGCGATAAATTGAGGGTTATACGGGTTTGTTTCATCGCACCAAAGGCATACCCATTGTTTAATCCTGATGTGAAAAAAGTTTTTGGCGGGGCGGAGGTGGATTTGTATTTTCTTGCGACGGAGCTGGCCAAAGATGAGGACTTTGCAGTAAGTTTCATTACTGCCGACTATGGACAAGAAAGATTCCAAACAATCCAAGGCGTGAGGGTTATTAAAAGTGTGGACTTTAAGAAAAATCCACTAAACGGTGCGGTCAGAGTTTGGCGGGCACTGCATGAAGCTGATGCACAGATATATATGATCAAAACTATTTCACCAGGTGTACCGCTGGTGGCATTTTTTTGCATGGCTCACCACAAAGTTTTTACATATCGTACGGCAAGCGCACGTGAGTGCGATGGCACTTACTTGAAAGGTCACTTCTTCCTCAGCAAGGCATTTGCGTGGTCACTGCGGAAAGCTAAAACTGTCTTAGTACAGAATTCGATTGACAAGAAGAACTTAGCTCAAACCGTTGGCGCTTCGGCAATGGTTATCCCTAACGGGCTGCGACTGGAGACATCATCCGAAAATAAGCGTGACAACATACTCTGGGTTGGGCGAAGTGCCCAAGTCAAAAGACCGGAGCTTTTTGTAGATCTTGCCAAGAAGATACCTGATGAAAAGTTTATAATGGTTTGTCAACGAGCAACGGGTGATCGGAATTATGAGGCATTAGCGGCTCAAGCCAGAGAAGTTGAGAACCTTGAATTTATTGAGCGAGTGCCATTTAGTGAGATTGATAGCTACTTTCAACGAACAAAAGTGTTTGTGAACACGAGTGACTCGGAGGGTTTTCCGAATACGTTTATTCAGGCGTGCAAATGCGCCACTCCTATTTTGTCACTTAACGTAAACCCAGATGGATTCCTTGACGAGTATAATTGTGGGATTTGCTGCAATAATGACTTTAGATGCTTCGCTGATTCACTTGGATTTATTCTTGCGGAAAGTAGGTATATTGAATTTGGCAAAAAGGCCAGAAGATATGTGGAGCAAAATCACGATATAAAGAAGACCGCGGAAAAATATAAAAAGCTGTTTCGCAACCTGCTTTAATTTGACCGTTGTGTATTGTTATAGAGTATTTTGACTCGAGAAATAATTTGACAGAGGCAACCACAAATGACGGAAAGATTTGCCTTCGGAGAAAACTGGAGAAAGCTTTCTGAACACTTACAGCCCCAAGATTATCTCGGCGCTAAAGAGTCTTTAGAAAAACTGATACCGAATTTGAAGAACAAAACATTCTTAGATGTTGGCTGCGGTAGTGGCTTGTTTTCTATCGCAGCAAGTGCTCTCGGCGCAAAGAAAGTATTGGGCTTTGACGTTGATTCGCAAGCGGTTTCAACATCCAAAAAGCTTGTTGAGAAAATTTCTGAATGGGACCCTGATGTTAGAAGAGATGCAATTGAGTTTAAGGTTGAATCTATATTGAATGAAAACATCGACCTTCAGCGGTATGATGTTGTCTATAGTTGGGGTGTACTACACCATACTGGCGGAATGTATAGGGCTTTTGCCGCTGTCGAAAATTTGGTCGCGGAAAAAGGAACTCTGGTGCTTGCAATTTACAATAAAAATTTCACTTCACCCCTCTGGAAGATGGTAAAGTACACTCATGTAAAGAGTCCTAAATTTGTGAAAAAATTTCTGGTTTTTTTGGTCCTGATAATAAAGTTTCTCGGAGTCTTAATAATTTTGCGGCAAAATCCGTTTAAGAAAAGCCGCGGCATGCATTATTACACTGATATTGTAGATTGGGTTGGTGGGTATCCCTACGATTATGCCTCCACAAATGAAGTCACCAAGTTCTTCCAGACACGAGGATTCACACTTAAGAAGCTGATAAGAACCAAGGGATTCACGGGGTGCAACCAGTTCGTTTTTGAGAGAGCAGTATAGATGTGCGGCATAGTCGGTTTTAATTGGGAAGATGAAGGAAAAATAAAGTCTCTGACTTCTTTGCTTGAGCACCGAGGGCCCGAGCAGGAAGGGTTTCACGTCCGGGATGGCGTTTCAATCGGCCACAAAAGACTGCGCATAATTGATCTGTCAGAGAAAGGCAGACAGCCTATTTACAATGAGGATAATACAATTTGCGTGTCTTATAATGGCGAAATTTACAACTTCCAAGACCTAAGAGATAGCCTTGAAAAAGCCGGCCATAAATTTGTCTCTAAAACCGACACAGAGATATTAGTACACGCCTACGAAGAGTGGGGAGTAAGTCTCCTCGATAAAATAAACGGCCAGTTCGCTTTCTGCGTTTTCGATAAGAAAAAAAATATCTTCTTTATCGCAAGAGACCGCTTAGGCATAAAACCTCTTTATTATTATCAAAGCGACAAAAAATTCATATTTGGTTCCGAACTGAAGGTGTTTCTGGAAAGTGACATCAAAAAACAGATAAGCCAGAAAGCCCTGGACCATTACCTGCTTTTTGGTAATACTCCAGCAAAAAATTCCATCTTAGAAAATGTGGAGAAGTTATTGCCGGGGTCATACATCATATATGACCTGGCAACATCAGAAATAAAAGAATACCAGCAGTATTGGACCCTTTCGTTTTCAGAAGATTCGAGTATCTCTGAAACCGAGGCTATAAGTCGGATAAGGCATGAGCTTGATAGAAGTATAAGAATGAGGCTGATTTCCGACGTCCCCTTAGGGGCCTTTCTTTCCGGGGGAGTGGACAGTTCCATAATAGTGGCCATTATGAAAAAGTATGTGAAAAACCTGAATACTTTTTCCATAAAATTTGATTATCCCGAATTCAACGAATCCAGGTATGCAAAAATTATCTCCGAAAAATTTGGCACCGAACACTTTGAAATAGCCTTCGATGCAAAAGATGTTAAGAAGCTGATACCGAAACTGGTTTACCATTATGACGAACCATTCGGCGATCCCTCGATGATTCCGACATACCTGGTCTCCAGCGTGGCGAAAAAACACGTTACGGTTTCTCTCTCAGGCACGGGAGGGGATGAGCTTTTTGGGGGATATAATCGTTATAATGACTTGGTCTTGCTACAAAAGATAAATCAGCTGCCCGAATTCGCCAAACACATACTGGATTACTCAATTGACATAGTAAATCCTCTGTTAAGAAAAGATAAACTGAATAAATTACAAATGTTTTTAGGAAAAAAAGAGCCTCTGCATTTTATATATCTTAAACTTTTTAGCTATATGTTTCGGAACAAACGAGAACCCACAGATAAATTGCTTCAATTCAATTACATGGGGGACTATTTCAAATACGAAAACCTTCTCACAAATGCCATGAATTTCGACCTCAATGAATACCTTCCAAACTGTTTGCTCGTTAAAGAAGACAGGGCCTCTATGGCCGTCAGCCTTGAAACGCGTGTGCCTTTTTTGGACCATGAGCTGGTGCAGCTTGCTTCACAAATTCCATCGAACCTAAAAATAAAAAACAGAGAAAAAAAATATATTCTAAAGAAAGCCTTTGCAGATACGCTGCCGCGCATAATACTGAATCGAAGAAAACAAGGATTTGGCGTTCCTTTAGTTCATTATTTCAGGGACGAGTTAAAGGATTTTGTATACAATGAGATATTTAGTTTCCACGAATATAACTGTTACGATAAAATATATCTTAATACCTTATGGGAGAGGCACCAAAAAAAGACGTCGGATTATTCCCGTATCTTTTGGAGTATCATAATGTTTAATCTGTGGTACAAGAAGTGGATGACTTGAACAAAAATATCCAAAGCGAATATTGAAATCAGCAGGAGCGCGATATACCTAAGGCAGTTTTTTTTGGCAAAAAAGACTTTCCAGCATATTAAGAGGGTAGAGCAAATATAAGGACGACTCGTTCATGTATCTTGTGTTTAGCTTGTAAATCTGTTGTTATTCAGGAAAAAAACATGTCAAAAATCCAAAATAACCGTGTAACTCCGCACGTTGATGCAAATTACTACTTTGGATGGTCGTACGAGGACGTAAGACATTTTTGTAGTTACTGGTATCAGATTAATGAGATTGTCAAGCTCAAGCCGGGGAAAGTACTTGAGATAGGTATTGGCAGTGGATTTGTCTCTAAGTATCTTAAAGACAAAAATGTGAACATTACAACATTAGATATTGATGAAAAATTAAAGCCTGAGTAGTTGGGAGTGTTTTAGATTTGCCTTTTGCTGATAATTCATTCGATGTTGTGGCCTGTTTCGAGGTTTTAGAACATCTGCTCTATGAGAAATTCCATACAGCTCTTTCAGAAATATATCGCGTTAGCAAATCCTACGCTATTTTATCACTTCCTGATATGGGTAGAGTCTTGGCTCTTAGTTTATACATTCCACTAGTTGGCACGATAAAGAAGCTCATTCCATTGCCAAGATTTGGAAAGAAAGACATACACCATTACTGGGAAATTGGGCATAAGGAGTATCCGTTGAAGAGAGTCGTCGCTGATATTACAAGGGTGAAGTTTAAGGTATTGAAAACCTATAGGGCATTCGAGCAACCATATCACAGATTTTTTATTCTGAAAAAATAATCAAACAAATATGGTCAACCGGCACACTTGTCCCGCATAAATCCTTCATCGCCTACTTTTAACAAACGGCCCGGATTTCTTCAGACTTCGCTACTTACCAGTCAGCTACGGATAAATTTGTCCGCTTGGTAAAATCTGCCAGGTTCCTGATTGCCAGTAGGTTTTCGGTAGTCTCAGAAACATAAGATTGTTTTAACTTGTGCATCTTGCCATCCTCTATCTTGAACACACCAAAGCCGGCCGCATACAGTATCTCAAAAATATCGGCAGTTGAATAACCATAGTTCAGAAAGTGGCCCTCGTTCGATTCGAAATAAATGCATTTTGTTTTCTGAAGGATTTGTCCGGCACCTAAGAGCACAAATTTTTCGTAGCCCTCCACGTCTATCTTCAAAAGTTCAACACTTTCAAGCCTGTCGTCAAATAAAGCGTCCAGGGTTTCAGCCCGAACTTCTATCCCACCTTCCTGAACAATTCGGTTTTCCACATCTGAACTCGTTCTATTTGAAATTGCAACAGTACCTGTCTTATCCCCAATAGCTGCATTGAATGGTTCAACATTCGAAAAGTTATTTAAAGAGACGTTTCCCTTCAGATACTCGAACGTAGCAGGGTGAGCTTCGATAGAAAACACCTTGCCGGTTTCCCCTACGATTGAAGCGGCTTTTAGAGTCAAAACACCAATGTTTGCTCCCAAATCAATCACAATATCGCCACCTCTGAGGTAAGTCGCAAAGAACTCTTCATCGGCTTTGTAAAGGTCCTGATTGTACCAAAACGAAGCAGAACTGCCCGAGGAATAAAATCGTAGCTTGTATGAGCCCTTATCTATTATTAAAAATCGGGAAAGACCGGTTTTCCATAAAAGACGAGACACCAAATATCTCATCGGTTTGTCCTGCTCCTTTAGCGTTCTAATGTAATGGCCAATCGTCTTCTTTTTCGGAGGGTCATTCACAATATAACAAATACTCCTCTTCACTAATACTTGTAACAAACTGGTTAATTAGGGCAATCTGCTTTGCTCAACTTTTGCTAAGGATTTGATTTAGCACACCGGCAAGTCTTCCCGTTACAGCTCTCCTCGTAAACTCAGGAGCTACAGCTTTAATTTGCCTTACGTAAAATTCATAATTGTCAGTGAGTTTCTGCAGAGCAGGCTCAACCTGCTCATTCTTAAAAGGATCAACACAAACACCTATTTGATAATGTTGGACAAACCTTGAAATGGCACCGGAGCATGTTAGCGCCAGAATTGGCTTGCCTGCACCCATGTACTCGAACATTTTACCGGGCAGTGCGTGGGTGTGGTTCCTGGAACCTACAAGAACCAACAAGTCCATATCTCGCATCATTTCCAAGGCATCTTTATAAGGTATCGGCCCCGAGATATCTAATAATTCGGTAATCTGAGCAATATTGGATAATCCATGTGCTCTCTCAGGTTTTTGCCCGCGTATGTACACCTTTACTTTTTTGTCCGGACTTCTTTCTGTTATCTCTCTAATAGCTCGCATAAGTTCAAGCATATATTCCTGTCGGCCTTGATAAAGCGAACCGAAGTAACCTAAATTCAGATATTCTTTGTTAACTGAGGTTACTGACTGTAAACAACCGGACAAATCATCAGGGTCATAGCCGTTGTGGATGACCCTTGTTTTATTTCCGTACCCGGGGTATTTATTTCTGTACATCTGTTGAGCCTCATCTGAGGTAAATATTATCATACGGGCTGTATCTAAAACAAACCTTTCCCAGCGTTGATTTATTTTCCTATGTAGCCTTGTTGGGTACGGCACAGCATCTTCGACTCTCCAGGGGTCTCTGAGGTCAGCAACGAAAGGTTTTCCAGTTAACTTACTTAATAGCGCTCCGAGGCATAAGCTGCCTACCGGCGGTGAAGTGGCCCATATTGCGTCACATCTTTTAGCGACGTTTATTCCCCTGACCAGACCGAAAGGCAGCCAACTTACCACACGCGGCAAATCAAACCAACTTTCAGGAGCGACACGGCTCGAGTGCTTCGTTCGCGTAGCAGATTGTTTGGCGAGTTGCTCGTGTTTTTCCCTTGACCGCACCGCCGAAATCAATGGCTTTAGAAGCTCAATGCCGACATATCCGCTCCGAATTACTTTGACTTGCGGAGGTATCTGACTGCACAATGCCTCGTCGGGCAGATTGCAGTGTTTCTCTTTTATCGTGAGAACTATTGGCTCCCATCCGAATTCCGGAAGGTATCTAACAGATTTACCCGCTCTATGTGCACCTATTTCCGCAGAGGGGTAGAATATAAATGAGACCATTAGTACTTTACGCATAAGGCAACCTTACAAAACCAGTTGCAATTACAGCTTCTCAAGCAATATTTTTACAATCCTTTCCGCAGCGAGCCCGTCCCAGAGCACAGGCGTCTGCGGCTCTCCTACCTGGCCAGCCACTACCTGTCTATATGCTTCGATAATCTTGTCTGTATCCGTCCCTACAACTCTGTTGGAACCTATTTCCACAGTGATTGGACGCTCGGTATTCTCACGCAGTGTCAAACAGGGGATTTTTAAAACCGTTGTCTCTTCCTGTATTCCGCCTGAATCTGTAAGTACAAGTTTGGCAGACGACATTAATTTTAGAAAATCAAGATAACCCAACGGCCCAATCAGTCGCAGGTTAGGCAAATTCCCAGTACGTTCAGTAAGGGACAGAGAACACAGGCTTTTGACCGTTCGCGGATGAACTGGAAAAATAATGGGCATATCATTCTGGATAACCTCCAAAGCACCGAGAATTCGACAAAAACTATCATAGTTGTCTACATTGGAAGGCCGATGCAAAGTCATAACGGCAAAGTCAACATCATTAAGCTCCAACGTATTCAAAACATCTGAATTCTCAGCCTTGGCTTTGTTTTTCAGCAAAGTATCAATCATGACGTTTCCAACCAGAAATATCTTTTCTTCTGGAATACCTTCACAAAGAAGGTTGTCTACTGCGATTTGCTCCGTACAGAAGAGAAAGTCACTTATAGAATCCGTTAATATCCGGTTGATTTCCTCCGGCATCGAACGGTCAAAGCTTCTCAAACCAGCCTCGATATGGACGAGTCTTACTCCCAATTTTACTGCCACCAGACCACAGGCTATCGTACTATTAACGTCACCAACAACAATCACAACGTCAGATCTATGCTCCAGAACGACTGGCTCAAACCTTTTCATAATCTCAGCCGTTTGGACAGCATGAGTTGAGGACCCAACTCCTAAATTTATACCTGGCTCAGGCACGCCCAACTGATGGAAAAACAGATCGCTCATTCCCTCATTATAGTGCTGGCCGGTATGAACAAGAAGCGGTTCTATACCCGCTAAATCCTTGAATGCTTCAATAATCGGAGCTATTTTCATGAAATTTGGTCTTGCGCCAACTACGTTGATAATCTTCATCAATGAAACCCTTAATTAACTCACTTGTCGGAACGCACTTATAATCTCACAATCTGCTTAAGATCAGGATCGCATACATATCTTGTACAACTTTTTCAGCTTAAATCTAAAGTAAATTTCAAACGCAACTGCTTGGAAAAAATATGAAAAGACCGTTGCAACCGCTGCGCCGCGCATTCCCAATTTGGGAACCAAAATCAAATTCAAAAGAACCTTGACCAAAACTTGGATAAAAAGAGTGGTATGCAGGAATTTGTACCTCTTTAGAGCATTCAAAATAGGAGCGTAAAAGGAATTATACAAACTAAAAATAGAAGCTATGAGCAAAATTCTAATGACATTGACAGAGCTTTGATAAGCATCTCCGTAAACAAATCTGAAAACATAAGGGCTTACGAGAAAAAAAGAACCAATAGCGATAAAGCCGAGCAGAAGAATTTTCGGCCTCTTTCTTGATAGGTAGTTTCGTATTTTCTCTCGGTCCTCAATATGCTCGGTAACAAAGGGAAGGAAGTAGCTGCTTACAATATATGTCATCATTACTACCGCCTTGAAGATTTGGTAGCCAAGACCATATTCACCAATATTAGCCATCGAAGCCTTGAATATCCTTAAAATAATATTGTCGACCCAATTGATAAAATAGACCGCCGTTGCGCCGAACATAAGCCACTTTGTGAAGTTGAACATTTTTTCGAAATGCTTCCAGTCAAAATCAAAGGGCAAAAGCTGACCGAAATCAATCCTCTTTATGAACATTAAAAAAACAGCTATCGCTGATATGAAATAGACAAGAAAAACCATTCTTAAATTGATTTTACCCGTCAGAGACAAGACTAAGACCAAACCCAGAGTTGCCCCCCCAAAGACCAGTTCAACAAAGGAGCTCTTTATCCTCTGGCCTAATGCCATAAACAAATTGCAAAAGAAGGACTTTATAGCGATGCCGATAAATCCCAGGGACATAAAGAGTAAGTCCGCGGACGATATTTCGGCAAAAGCCCTTATGGCTTTGTTGAATACGCAGCTCAAAGAAACAAAGGCAATTATACTAAAGGCCAGAAACGCACACCGGACCGAAAAAGACTTGTTTATCTTGCCGGTTTTTGCTCTTTCCTCATTGGCGTAAACGATAAACGGGACCTGAGCAGAGGTGATTAAAAGCATTAAGAGGAAAAAAACTATCATCCTGGCCAGAACATAGCTGCCGAACAAATCTTCAGTGAAAAACTTTGCAATCACCAAAGGTGCAATCATCCCAAAGGCTTGGCCAATTGCTTGTATAAAACCAAATTGCAGCAGGGTCTTGCCTTCTTTAAGCTCTTGTTTGACTCTTCGAAACATAATATTCGCAGTTCAAAATGGAAAAAGTCACTTCTTAGCTTCGATAGCGTAAACATCATTCGTGGCACGAAGTTCACTTGCTCGAACATCCGTGAAGCCGGCTCGCTCCAACAGCATGACTACATCATCAGGGGAAAAATGATGAAGATGAGAACCGGTATAAAATAACTGATGATGTATTTTAGCTAATAAGCGCTTAGGATTACTAAGATGTTTCGACAAACGCCTCCAAATGCTCGGCTGAGCCGTGCATCCAGCCACATAACACTTTTGTAGGATGAGTATGGTTCCGCCGGCACTTTGCAGACAGCGACACGCTTCGCACAATACTTTTTCAGCACTAATACAATGGTCTAACGCAGCAGCAATAATGCATGTATCGAAAACATCATCTCTGTAGGGAAGTGTCTCTCCGAAGCCTTCAACAAAAGTCATCGGCAGGCTAAACGCCCTTTGGTAATAACTCTGATGCATTTTATGAGCTCCACGCAAAAACCTCTCAATGCCCGGGTCGTGAACAATATAAACATTTGAACTGCCTGCCTCCCACCATTGCCTGAACAAACCCCATCCACCACCAATATCAAGAACGTCTCCTCTCAAGACCCCTTTCTCTTTGAAGAAAGAGTCATACATTGACATGCCTTTCTCAACGTATTCCTTCGAATAGATACTCTTAACCTTTGCCATATGCATCATTCCACGTTGGATTCTTGCCCATCGTGATAAATCGTCTCCTTCAAATAGTCTTGCCCCGTCCCCATCCTCATTCTTGCGTCTTATAAAATCAGGAGATTGTGAAAAATCGAAATCCGTCTGGTTTTCCTTTTTGAATAGTTTTTTTATATCTTCCTTGTTTCTCACAATATTTTCCTTGTACATGCTTGGTTTTGCCTTATTCAAACTCTTGTTTTATTTTTTGCAACATGATATTCCTGGACATCAAAATATCAGAAGTTCTATGAGGACTCAACCACAAAAAAACCATTGAGCAAGCGAAAAAAAGGGGCTACACAAAACACAAACACATCGTCAGGCGAAGTCACGTTCAAAATCAACTTCGTCTAATCCTGCCATATCTAATCCTGCTGTATAAATTCAAAACTATCGGAGGAACAACGGACTTGACAAAAGCCTCCAATGACCTGCCGGCAGGACCGTGCCAGTAGTCCTTCCAACGCTCGAACTTAGTCCTAAAATCATCCAGGCAGTCTTTCGGCACCGAACTTTTAAAGCCTAACCCCACAACGGTATGTGGGAATTGCTGGACCCCGGCGAAGTCAACAAAACAAAAAGTGAACGCCTTGAGAAGAAACTTAAAGGCCTCCGGAGTAAAACGCCAATAGTCATACGGAAAGTCGTGTATGGGAAACTTCATAACCGAGCTAATTACAAGAATTCCATCCGGCTTAAGTATTCTGTGAGTTTCTTCCACTGCTCTTCTTACGTATTCTACATGTTCAAGCGTATCCGGAATAAGAACCGTTCCAGCGGTTTCTGCCGCCAAATCTATGTTGTGAAGATTTAATATTCGATCGACCCCAGGACCTTCTTGCATATCACAGCCGACATATTCTTTGCCGCCGAAGATAGGCCGAAGATCCGCAAAACCTTCCTCGCCCGGCACCTGCAGCGACCCAAACTCATAGATCGGCTCAACGATAGGTAGCGTATCAGCAATAATCTTTACGAATCCTTTGATTGACTCACGCATAGTATCTCATCTCTCATCTCTTGGCATAGTTTCTCACCAAATGTTGCCCAATGTGAAACAACCGCAGTATCGCAGCCAGGACGACCAAAGCCGCTTCTGCGCCCGGTGCTCAACGCATAGGGAATTTGCTGCAAAGCTGCTTCACCTTGTCCCGAGTCTCTGTTTTGAACGATTCGTCCAATTCGTATTCACTGTCGCCTATCATTTTTACGGTTTTCAAAACTGAATCTATCAGCGTAGAAATGCTGTCCATCTCTCGTGTGCTCATTCCATTTTTTGTAACAATAGGCGTGCCCAATCTGATGCCGCTGGTAACCGAAGCACTTTTCTTATCGTACGGCAGCCTGATCATATCGACAATTATGCCGCACTCTTCGAGACACCTTTGTGCTGTGGCACCGGTCAAGCCCTCTCGTAAATTCACCACGTTTATAAGAACCATATGGTTGTCTGTCCCGCCGGCTACCACATCATATCCCAGGTCCAGTAAGTTATTTGCAAGTCTTTTTGCATTTTCTACGATTTTGAATTGCCTGGTCCTGTATTCATCGGAAAGTGTTTCTTCGAAAAAAACGGCTTTAGCAGCTATATTATTAAAGTAAGGTGTCCCCTGCACTCCCGGAAATGTCACTTTCTCAATATGCTCCCATAAAGGTATGTCCTTTGTCCCCACCTTTATTCTCCGGTCATAGTCTTTGCCCATCACTATCAGCCCGCCCCTTGGCCCTCCCGGCTTATACGTACTTGTCGTAGTAAAATGCGCATAATTTATAGGGGAAGGATGAGCACCGGCAATTATCAATCCGGATATGTGTGAGATGTCCGCTAAAAGGTATGCCCCTATGCTCTCCGCAATTTCTCTAAACTTCTTAAAATCTATCGTTCTCGTATAAGCGCTGGCTCCACATATAATCAGCTTTGGCTTGAATTTGGCTGCCTTGTCCCTGACAGCATCGTAATCCAGAAGAAAAGTTTCCTTATCAACATAATAATTTTCTACATCAAAGAATTTGCCGGTAAAGGAAACCCTCGACCCGTGTGAATAATGCCCCCCCTGGTCCAGGGCGAGACTCAATATCTTATCTCGGCTTTCCAACAATGCGGTCAGCACAATATGGTTGGCTTGTGTGCCCGAATGGGGTTGTGTATTTGCATATTGTGCGCCGAAGGCCTCTTTGGCTCTGCTGACGGCAAGTCTCTCCACATCGTCAATAACCTCACAGCCTCCGTGCAGTCTGGCACCGACAAATCCCTCGGCTGTCTTGTTCTGAACCACTGAGCCAAGGGCCGCTAAAACCGCCCTCGAGCACTGATTCTCTGCGGCCATAAGCTGCAAGGTATTCTGCCTGCGCTCGTACTCTCTTGTCAGTAACTGATAAACCTGCCCATCAGATTCCTTCAGAGCGATGAGCATGGCTTGGTGATACTGCTGCGAAGATAATTCTTCCAACAACATATCTAATTTGGGATTTCCCATTTATGTCTGCTCAGCTACGCCGCTGAGCTTCATTTTCAGTAGAATATCAAATCCATCTTAAAAATTCAATCTTTCTGGCTAATGTTCGCCGAAATCCGAAAACTCGCGCTTGACCTCGGTCCACAGTTTGCATATTCTGCTCATTATCGGTTGCTTCTATAAACACAAATTTGGCCTCCCTGCCAGTTGCATAAACGCTGATTTGAGGCTATTTTTAGAGATAGCCTTAATATTAACAGTTGCCACGAAGAATCGATGGGCCTTGACCGGAGTTTATGCAGTCTGTATAATCATTGTTATGCTGTATGAGAAATACAATTACATTTGGAAAGGTAATAGCTTGAAAGTTCTTCCAGACAGAAATAAGATTCTGTGGCTATTGCTGTTATTAGCGGTCATATCAACAATCGTGATCTATCGAATAGGATTCCATATCCCTGTTCCTTGCTTCAACGAAGAAGCTGTAAGAAACCTAATGGCCAAATAACTCTACGCATTATATTCTCTACTTGAGCCAAGTAGCCGGGTAGAGTGTGCAACTTGTTTGCACACGCGGAATCTGACAGCGAGGTGGTCATGAACACAAAGCCACGCCCCCGCGAGGCATCGATGTTGCGTGCTGTAGTTATTTCCTTATATAGTGCCTCTTTCCTGTTCTTTTTTTTGTCATGGATGCAGAGATCGACGCCTACTTTTTGGCTCAGATTCCTTCTACTCTACGTATTTATTCTTGGTTTCCACTTTGCAATACTCTACAAACGTGAACATCTCTACAAAGCCATGTGTAGTCTATCCAACAGCCGCATACGGTTTTTTGAGTTCCCATATTTTGTCATCATGGTGCTATTCTATTTTGTGGCGTTCGAGATACTCCCCTTTGCTATTGGTCTGATAGCCATCCCTGGAGGCGCCGTTAGTATACTCAAGGATGAAGATCTCACCATGTACGTCATGTTCTCTGGTGGTGCTGGCCTTGTAGCTTGCGCCATATCTGGCTTAGACATCTACCCGGTAAATCGGTTTGCGACTAAAGGCGCCCTTGAACATCTAATCGGAATCACGAGGGACCTAATGCGCAACTGCAATCGTACTCTTATCTTGTTTACCGGCGCGATAATAGTTGGGTGGGCATTTAAGAAGGTCCAGTTTAGCCTACCAATCATATATCTGACCGTGTACGGGGTACTCGGCTTTGCTCTGGGCGGCACAGCAGTACTTGGATCAAGACTTACTGAATTGCTATATCAGTTGTCAGAACTAGAGCAGGGTGCCGGTAGTCGGATGATGGATCCTCCTTCGCCGGAGGCTACGGAGGACAAATCGGAGGACAGGGCGAATGTTGAAGAAGCAACGGGACCCCAGAGAGATAGTAAAAAAGGATCTCACGGGGTAAAGCCCCGGTGAGATAGGATGAAATTATCTCACGAGGTAAAGCGTGGTGAGGGGTCGGGGTTCGGAGACAAATTTCGTGGGGCGCGGAGCGGGGAGGTGAGGTTCAGT
>JAUXAB010000107.1 GCA_030615025.1 Phycisphaerae bacterium
ACTTCTTTCCGATAGATGTAAAAATAGCAAGCAATTCTCCACACTCTTCATAGTCGCATTTCACTTTTTCCCAGGACAGCCATTTTAGCTTTACAATTACTTCAAGCCAGTATTGTGTTTCACTGGTTTCACTTTCACAGATCTTAATCTTGTAAAATTCGGGACTGCCAACGTCTTTTATGGCTGTCCCTCTGAATTTTTATTTGGTACAGCCACCTATTTTAAGAGACAAAAATGGGTGGCAGTCCCTGACCCTTATGACCCTTCCCTCAGGTGTGTTAGGTAGAGTTCTTGATAAACGGATTATGCCCACAGCGAATTCTCGTGTCCGTTTCTCAAGCTCTTTAGCAAATTCTTTATTACTCTTAACTTTAGGCACTTTAGCTCACTTTAGACACTTTTTACACTCGCCACCGATGGGAATAGCGACAAATCCGTATGGGGCAGAAACTTTGCCTTAACGAATTCATCCATATAGCCCGAATGGCTCATCAAATCAAAATATGTCATACTTTTGGCGATTTTTTCGGCTCTTTCAAGGGCTTTTCGGCTCAGCAGCACCGTCTTTGCTCCTGCGATTGATGTGTTTCCGACAAACTGAATCTTCTCCAATGGCACATCGGGCAGCATTCCAACGGTTACGGCTTGCTGAACGTTCAGGAAGTTCCCAAAACCTCCGGCGAGGTAAATCGCATCGATGTCTTCAGGTTTAGTTTGTGTGGAATTCATAAGAACTCTAATCGCGGCGAAGACCCCTGCTTTAGAACGAACCAGATTGTTTATGTCTGTTTGTGTGATTACTATTTCGTGGCCCGCCTCCTGGTCCGCCGCAGGCGGGTTACCTGCCGGCACTAATTGGAATTGCAAGCCCTCTTCACCTTCTGTCAATCTTGTGTCCCCATTGGTTTTGAATCGGCCGGTTCGATCTATGATGCCGTTTATAAACAATTCAGCAAGTGTGTCCAAAAGACCTGACCCACAAATGCCGGCCGGCCGGGTATTGCCGATTGTCTTGAACTCGATGGAACCGCCCGGGACAATGTTTAGTTTTTCTATAGCTCCGGCTCCTGCCCTCATACCATGCTTGACGCCGGTTCCTTCAAACGCAGGGCCTGCCGAGCTTGAGGCGCAAACCAGCCAGTCTCGATTGCCAAGAACCACCTCTCCGTTTGTTCCGATATCAACAAAAAGTGAGATGGCTTTTTTGGTATAAATTCGTGTAGTTAAAACGCCTGCTACTATGTCGCTGCCCACATAAGCTGCCACGCTTGGCAGGCAGTATAATAAACCTCGCTTGTTAATCTGGACTCCCGCTTCTGCTGCTCGGATTGGCGGCACAAAGCTGGCCGAGGCCACGTATGGCTCTCTGCGTATTCGTGTAGAGTCCAGATTCAGCAAGAAATGCACCATCGCCGTGTTGCCGGCACATATTACCGCGGTTATGTCATGCAAATCGATTTTCTGCCTTGCTGCCAGTGTTACGATGAGATTGTTTACGTCGTGCACGATTCGATTTTGCATCTCATCAAAGGCATTATTTTCTTCTGCGTAGATGATTCGTCGAATGTAGTCTTCGCCAAAGTTTATCTGGCTGTTATATGTAGCCTCGGTATCCATGGTTTTTGCGTTGGTGAGGTCAACAAGATGTGCCACGACCGTGGTAGTACCCAGATCAACGGCGACAGCGAAATTTGTCTTACAGCGTTTGCTCGGCTCAACCTCTATCACTTCCGTGGTTCCGCCGCGCCGACCTATTGTCACCGCAACCCCGTAATTCGTTAGACGAAGCACCTTTGAAAGCCCTTGCAGAATGCGAAAGCCGGTTTGCATTATGGGAGCGTCAATCTGCTCACGTATCGCAACATACAGGCGCTCGTGGTCGGCTGTGTGGTCGTGTACCGTGGGTGCCGACATCGAAACTCCGAGTTTTCGAACCAAAGGGTCAAACTCAAAGACCCCTTCCCGCACATCACCGGCAAGCTCGCTAAATCTGTGGGCGTCGGAGTCCATAAGTATTTGACTTGTTTGGAGGGTGTGGAACTTCGGAACAGTTATAGTCATATCGGAAAGCACTTTGGTCTGGCAGGCAAGCACGACATTTTCGCGTATCTCATCCGGGGTAAGTAAAGTGGTGGGCCTGCTTTGGAATTGTCCCTGGTCGATTATCACCTTGCATTTGCCGCAATACCCGTCTCCGCCACAGATACTGCTTAAATAAACACCGGCTTTGCGGGCGGCCTCAAGCAGAATCGTTCCTGCTGGAACTTCTGTTCTGAGGCTGCTTGGCTCAAAACGGACTGTGCATTCCCTCGACTTCGCTCTGGTTCTCGAACGATTTTTCGGATTGCTCTCTTTCATTTCTTTTACCGCCGAGCTCGCAGAGACCGCTGAGCTTATTTTTAATAATTCTTTCTCTGCGTTCTCGGCGTTCTCTGCGGTTAATCCTTTTTCCAGACTTCGTGGAGATATTTGGGCAGCATCGCACACTCTCTCGGCCCGACCATAACCTCCCAGCCGGTGGCTTCTTCGAGTTTACCGCTCATCACGGCAACGTAACCGGGGATTATTAGCTTGCGGTGTTTAACCAGGCCTTCGACATTATGTTTGGCCATAGCATCAGCTACGGTTTTTTCGTTGAGCTTGTCCCCTGAATACGCCGTCAGCACACTTGTTCCTTCGGTATCGACCACGAGGATATAGCTTGGCACCCTGCTGGCCTCGACATCCGATTCCACGGTGTAATACGTCAGTGAAAAGTTTGTTGTGAACATCAGAGGAGCATTTACGTTCGGTTCCCCGATAGGATATACTTTCGGCTCTACCTGGATGGGCTTCTGTGGGTCGCTGAAGATATTCATCCTCGCAGTCAGCATGGCTAAGAACGCAGATGGCTCAACGGCGTTGACCACGACGATACTGGAATGCTTGCAAATCAGACTTGTGGCGTAAGCGGCCTGTTGGTCTGCATCACCATCAGCAACAAAGGACATAGTCGGATAGCCCAAAGGCCTGAAGGTTTTTTTCAGCGCCAGAGCCCGTATCTTTGAGAGATTGTACAATTGGTCCCGCAGGCTTAATCCATCGAGGCTCAATACGATATCTTCAACTCCCTCAGCCTTGATTTTTTCGGTAAGCTCAGAAAGGGCCTCGACTGATTCGGCAACAGCGAGGAGGGGGCAGTTGTTTTCTTTGGCGATTTTCGCCATTGCCTGGGCTGTGTCCGGCGTGGCCCGACCGATTAACGGAGAGCTATCGGCTGTCTTTGCGACCGCTGCGGCCATTGCATCAGGCGATTCTGTTACGAGGATTATAGCCAGCTCGCTGGTATCTTTTACAGCTGCGGCAGCGGTGGCGAAAGCATCAGCCGAACCGCTGTCGTTCATAACCGCTATGGCGTTAACGCAAATTCGTACCCCGATGCGCTCAAACTGCAGCGAATTTATGGACTCAATGCGTTCTTTTAAATCCTGGCCGGTAAGCTTGTCTGAGACGGTTACAGCCAGAACCGTCGGATTGTAAAATTTCTCTTCGTGTCGGAACATCACCGTTTCCGCACCCGTCTGAACTTGATTGTCTGGCCTGCCAAACTCGACCAGCCGCATTGGCGGGGCTGCAGCAGCTGCAAGCTGTTGTTTGGCTTCTTCTGAAACATCCGGGCAGTCTTCGAGCTTGGCACGTTTCTGAGCAAGCTGCATGGCAAAGGCCAGACAAGTAGGCATGCCGCACTTTTTGCAGTTGGTTTTTGGCAGGAGCTTGAAGATTTCTAATCCTGTTAGCGCCATGATATCCTCACCTTTCTTCGTATCTCGTAAATCTCATAAATTCGAAACTCGAATATCGAAATTCGAAACAATATCAAAATTCAAATTTTCAAAGGTTCAAAACACTTCGTTTCGAATTTTGTATTTTTGTCATTTGAATTTGTTTCGTATTTCGGATTTCGTGCTTCGTGCTTTTTGAGCCTTTGGCTCAGAACATAGGTTCCAAAGTCGTTACCGGATGGTTAGCTTTGGTAATAAAGTCCAGGACCTCTTCTTCGGTGGCGGCGGTAGTTTCATCAGCAATCTTGTCGAGAAATTCCTGGCCGCCGAGTCCGAGTTCATCAGCCCCTTTGATGAGAGTATCTTTGATGTCCTCCTTCAGCATTGTAGGCATCCACACAATTCGCTTAATTCCGCCTTCTGCGGCGATGAACTTTTTCGAGTTAATGTAATGCTTTGAATGCCCGATGAAGCCCGGCGTCTGATTACCGCCGCCCACGGTGCCGGCCAGCGTCGAAAACTTCATTCCGCACGGAGTCATCTCAATAAACTCACGGTTGACAATCATTATCCCACCTGTCGACGGCAGCACGGCGGCAATGCATTCGAAGCAGCCGCACGAGGTCATTGGGTCGGTAATCATACTGTACTGGCTCATTCGCTCCACGCCGCCACCACTGGCCTTTATGACAAAGGCGTTTACCTTGTCCCACTGACCGATAGTAGTCTCAATGCACTTACCTTTCGAGATGGGCTGATTTGGCCCCGAGGGAGTTATCTCGTATGCCGCCCGGCAGTCCAGCCAGCTATAAGCACCGCACAGACCAGGGCGTTCCGGCGAGACTACACATACGTGGTTTGGAGCAAAACTCTGGCAAAGTGTGCACGAGTAAAACGTCTCTACGTCTTCATCCGCCATACCCGCCAATCGCGCATCACGCTCCGCGTAGACTTTTGTTGCCTGCTCACGCAGCTTTAGAACCTGCCCTTCTTCTGTGAATATCTTGACTTGCACTTTGTCTACGATGCTCGAGTACTGGTCGTGATACATCGCGTGCAGAAGCTTGCCGATATGTTCAAGTTTGAACCCGGCCTTTGCAGCGTCTTTACTAATTCGCACCCAGATAATGTCCCGCTGGCCCATATGCCAGAGTCCCTGCGCCTCATTCATAAATGTATGTATCTGGCGTTCGAGCACAGGTTCAAAATCGGCCTGCATTTTTCTTCCGGCCACTTCGACCACAACAGCCAGCGGCATCTTGCCTCCTGCCTCAAGCGAATCGACGTCCGGCCCTTCCACAGTTATCTTTCCGTCTTCAACCTCACCAATATCCAGCATCCGAAGCCATTCAAGCGCTGGTGTCCTTTGGCCGCCAAACTCACAGTGCATATCTTCCTTACGGATACGTTCACCTTCAAATGCGGGGCTGTGCGCCACCGGAATATCAACTTCCGCCACCTTTATCTTCAAGCCACGGACCTCGATGGCCTTTTCCACGATCTGGTCGTGCGAAACATTGGAGACGACGTGCTCATAGGTACATACGCCGGTAGGAAGAATTTCCGGAATGTCCGAATCAGCGATAGTGGGGAAGCCGTAATTGATTGCCCCTGCCGCCGTGGCGTACCATTCATCGGTAACTTCACCCAACGCCATAACGAAGGCGAAGATTCTGTTTTTATTGTAAAGCAGGTTTCGCCGGAAATCACCCGCTTTAACGCCGCCGAAGCTAAGGGCGGCCCGACTGGCAAAACCAAGTGCATATATTGCTGATGTAATCTCCCTGCCGAAAGGAACCAAACGCGTTTCCCATCCCAATTGTACACCCCCTTCGACGAGTTGCTCAGCGAATGTGGTGCCGTTATGGTGTGCGGACATAAAAACGTAAAGGCATCGCTCCTGAAGTTTCCGGGCTATTTCAACCGCCGTTTCAACATCAGGTGCAGCGCCCGCTATCGCCGCAAATCCCGGAGCAGAGCCGTCAACAAATTGTATACCTCGCTCACGCAGGATCATATCATCTGCCGCTCCCAGCCAAATGTTGTCCACTGGGTTGGGTCCAATTATGTATTTACAGGCCTCGATAATCTCCTCAGCAAAAAGCGTTGCCATCCCGGCATCCAGGAGCGGTCCAAGGTAAGGTGTCCACAACTCATCTTCAACCAGCGGAGGCAGCAAGTCCTTGATCTCTTTCATCACTTCCTCGAAGTCGGACAGTTTTTCTACCGCTATTGCAGTCATGGAATAAATGATCGGTATGTAATAGCCGGTATTCGGAAACTCGACCGGACAATCTTTGCCCTTTTCATCGATGGCGCGTGACAAAATCTCCTCGGCCTGTTTGACTATCTTATGAGCACCATTGATACCTGCTGTCGCAATTATTCTTGACATACTCCAATCTCCTTTTTTATTTGCTCTATTCTACCGCCAGTGCCCGACGTTCTTCCATATCATAGAGTTTCCGTTCTTTCTCAACGTTTATTCCGAGAGCATCGCGCTTGCCCTCAATATGCTCAATCATCATACGCGCGGCCTTGATGGGGTCGCGTTCAAAGGCCCATTTGCCGCCTACATCTTTTTCAATTTCGTCGGTTAGATAACGTGTTAAATTCGGAGCCCCGAGGATGGGCAGCGGCTCCGCAATGACGGTATAGACCCCGGAAGCGACAAAATACATTCCGATGGAAACGGCCTTTTCCGACATCCATTCTGGTGCGGCGCCGGCGACAGGTAAATCTGAGATATCATCGCCGAGCCCGCCTTCGGCAACCACGTTCGCCAAAATTGTCAAAATCCTGCTGTTATCAACGCAGGAGCCAACGTGAAGAACCGGTGGTATACCCACAGTCTCACAGACCTCATGGAGTCCTTTGCCGCAATATTTCGCAGCGGCTTCCGGCCTCATCAGCCCCTCCTTAGCGGCAGCAATCGCGCTGCAACCGGTGCTCACCACCAAGATATTATTTTTGATGAGTTCTTTTATCATCGTAAGGTGACCGTAATCGTGCACTTGCTTCGGATTATTACAGCCCACAACCCCAGCGGCTCCGCGAATGCGTCCGTTGATAATATTGTCATTTAGAGGACGGTAACTTGCGCGGAATTGTCCACCGAGATGGTAAAAAATATTCTCTGTCGTAAAGCCGGCAATTCCGTGCTCCATCATTTTCGGAACCCTGACTTTACTTTCTCTTTTTTCAAAATTCTCAATAGCTATCTTGATTATCTGCCGTGCGGTTTCTACTGCCCTATCTTCGTGGAATTCAATATGCTCTGCTCCGGCAATTTTGCACTTTGGAGAGGTGGTAATCAGCTTGGTATGGAAACAGTTCGACAGTGACCCCAGTGCGGGCATAATGCACTGAACATCCACCAGCATAACCTCCACCACGCCGGTCATTACCGCCAATTCCTGCTGGAGAAAATTGCCGGCAACCGGTATCCCGTGACGCATCAGTATCTCGTTAGCGGTGCAGCACATACCGGCAAGGTTAATGCCTTCGGCACCTTTATCTTTGGCCATTTTTACAAGTTCGCCTTCTGCCGAGACCGCCACGATTATATCTGACAAGGTCGGCTCGTGACCGTGAACAACTATATTGACCTGTTTCTCATCAAGCACGCCGAGATTGGCACCGAACCGAATCGGCGAGGGACTGCCAAACAAAATGTCTGAAAGCTCCGTGGCTATAAGCGACCCACCCCATCCATCCGCCAGGCACGCTCGCAGACCTTGCTTTATAAGATTCTTGTAGTCTGAACCTACGCCTATATGCGTTCTGTGCATAATCTCAACAATCTCACGGTCAATCGAACGCGGCGTTACGCCCAGTTCCTTCCAGACCTTTTGCCTTGCTGGCGGCGGATAAACGGCGGCACTGATGAGAGTCCCTTCCTGCTTGCCAAATTCGGTCATCACCGCATCAGATAGGTCTGCGGCAATCTCCTTTGTCTCTCTGCCTTCTATCTTGATGTCGTATCTTGCTGCGACTTCCCTCAATTTCAGCTCATCTTTAATCATATAATCACAACTATCGCTCTCAACTGCCATCTTGAATGTGTGCGCAACGTCACGGCCATGGTCGGAATGTGCCGCAGCGCCGCTGGCGATCATTCGCAGCAGGTTTCGCGCCGCAATCGTATCAGCGGTTGCACCACATATACCAACTTGTGGCTCCTCTTCGAATGGGTCAATTCGGCAAGGCCCCATTGAACAATTTCGGCAGCATAGACCAAGTTTTCCGAATCCACATTGTGGTTCTTGTTGCTCAAATCTGTCCCAGGCGTTCTGCTGACCGGCTTCAGCCATCCGACCTATCATTTCCTGCGACGCTTTGTCGCTACTACGTTTTTTCGGATCCATAAGCAATTCCTCAGTAATCAGTTAACTCCAAGAGTGTTGAAAACAAATAAACTATCATATTTCATCTCGTGTTTCAAGCAGAGCTTCTAACTTTACAGCGGACTCACTCTTTTTTGCAAAACTTGGCAGCTTTGAGTCGGCCAGCAGTCTGCGACCTCCTGCATTTCGGGCAGAGGCGCACACGTTCACGGAATTCCTCACAATTCACTTCGATTTTGCCCAGTGCTTTCTCACTTACCTGCATACTGATAATGGGCGCTCCGCATTCCTCACAAATAAGCAATTTCGCCCGCGACTTGAACGGCGATATCTCCACCTCTTGCTGGTCTTTATGAATCCTCACTTTGATGGTCCCCACCGGGCAAACGGCGGCGCATGCCCCGCAGCCGATGCAATCCTCGGAGGGTTGTCGAAAGGGTGCCGCCACGGTCCGGTCCACGCCGCGTCCTGCATACCCGATAGCTGCTTGCCCAATTATCTCTTCACATACCTGAACGCACAAGCCGCACAGGATGCAATTTCGCTGACTCTCCGTGACTTTCGGGTAACGCGTTTCTTTCACACCCATACGTTCGGCCAATGCCCTGAGCTCTTCGCTCTCAGGCGCCCGGGCAAGCAATAGCTCCATAACGCCGCAACGGGCCTGCTGTGCCCCTTCGCTGGAAACGTAAACGACAATGTCCCGCCGCACAGGGTAATTACAGGCGGTCACAAGTTGCCTCCAGTCGCCGCGGTCAAGCTCCACCATGCAGAGCCGGCATGATGCATCGCTTGAAACGGCAGGGTGATAGCACAGGGTTGGTATCCAGACCCCCGCCTTTTTAGCGGCGTCTAAAATCGTCTCGCCCTTTTCAACCTCGACCTTACACCCGTCTATGGTTACCGTAGGCACTGGTTTACCTTTCCTCATACCTTTAACACTGCGGTGAAGGGACATTTTTCCCAACACATCCCGCAGAGCGTGCACTTTTCCTGGTCAATTTTATGCGGAACTTTCTTTTCACCGGTAATCGCATCCGCTGGACAGTTCTTCAGACAAATACCACAAGCCGTACAGGCCTCCGGGTCTATCTTGTAACGGAACAGACCGCGGCACTCTTTTGCCGGGCAGTGCCGGTCTAAGATGTGTGCGTCATATTCGTCACGGAAATAGCGTATGGTGGACATAATGGGATTTGCGGCAGTTTTCCCAAGGGCGCACAGGGCCGTCCCCTCCAAAAGCTCTGCCAAACCCTCAAGCTCCTCTACGTCGCCGACTTCTCCCTCTCCCTTGGTTATGTGCTCGAGAATGTGTAGCATCTGGGACAACCCCTCCCGGCAGGGGGTGCATTTGCCGCAGGATTCTTTCTGTAGAAAGTTGGTGAAGTACTTCGCGACCCTGACCATGCAGGTGTCCTCGTCCATAACTATCATGCCGCCGGAGCCCATCATCGAA
>JAUXAB010000105.1 GCA_030615025.1 Phycisphaerae bacterium
TTCGTGTCAGGCGAGACTGAAACAATGGGGCCTTATGTTCAAGTTGTACACGGATGACCATGACGGCTACTTCAATGAAGGCTGGGGCGTGGGTGAGACGACATTGTGGCCGAATGCACTGCGGCCGTATTACAAGGAAAACTGGAGCATGCTTCTGTGCCCGACGGCCACGAGAGAGATGGCCGGTGGTGGTGACTGGGGTACATTTAAGGCCGCTTGGCGTGATATAGACCTTCCCGAAGGCGGGTCGTACCGTTACCTCTTCAGCTATGGCATAAATTCCTGGACGAACTATATGCATGCAGCCCGTGGCGACCGTTTGGAAGAATGGTTCTGGAAGAGTGCTCTGAACGTTAAAGGCGCAAATAAAATACCGGTGTTTGCCGATTGCACATGGCATGACGCCTGGGTACGTCACACCGACCAGCCGGTGGAGCATATGGATGCTTTCGGGATAGGCGACCGGGGCACAACCGGGGAAATGAACCATTTCTGCATCGACCGACATAACGGCTTTATTAATATGCTCTTTATGGACTGGACCGTCAGAACTATCGGGCTCAAGGAGAACTGGACATTGAAATGGCATCGTGCGTACGAGACAGCCGGCCCGTGGACCAAAGCCGGCGGTGCACTACCGAGCGACTGGCCGCGATGGCTGCGACGTTACAAAGATTACTAAGAGAAGAAAAGGCCGGTTTTTCAATCCCGGCCTTTCTTAAAAGTAGATGATTTTAGAAGGTTTTTCTTTTTATCGAACTTTCGTAAAGCTATTGCTATGGCCGCAGCAGGAGATTCATGTTAAGAATTCTTAGTTTGGAAACAGGAAACTTTATTTGGAGGAAAAAATCATGTTTGAGAAAAAATTTGTAAGGTCCTTGCTCTATCTGGTAGTGGTAGTTTGTCTTACTACTACGGCGGCTATGGGCGCCAACATTTTATTTGTCACCCCAATGGAAGACGGATACAAGCCAGGAGAAGAGAGGCTGAAAGCCTTCATGGAGGACCTTGGACATACGGTGACGTATATCGATGACGAGGAGGACGAAGCGGTCACGGAGGCTGCCGCCGCCGCGGCAGATCTGGTTTTTATTTGCGATTCGGCCCATTCCGACGGCATCAAGAACGAAATCACCGAGATTGAAACGCCGATGGTCATCAACGATTCCCAGTGCTGGGATGAGATGGGTCTGACACATGGCGAGGGCGGAGATGAGAATGTGGCATCTACAGATATAGAGATTGTCGAGCTTGGACATTTTCTGTCCGCAGGTTTCAGTGGGACTGTGACTATTCTTACTGATATCAAAGACCCTGGCGGCGAACCCGAATTTGGCAAGGGTATCGCTGGCGATGAGGCTGCCGTCATTGCAACAGCTACGTTAAACGATGGCCAGACTTACGATGTTATTTTTGTTTACGAAAAGGGAGCTGCACTGGCTGTACCTCCGGCAGATGGCAGTCCTCAGGTAGCGGCCGATCTCCGCGTTTGTTTTGGCTTTGATATCCGAACGTACCCTCTATGGAATGAGAACGCTTATGCACTATTTGAAGCGGCGATCAACTGTGCGCTGGGTTTGGCTGAACCGCCGGCGCAGGCCTGGAATCCCAGCCCGCGGAATGGTGCCACAGATGTGCCGCAGGAAGTGTTTCTTGCCTGGAGGCCAGGCACCTATGTCGAGGGTCTATCGCCCAAGCATAGGGTCTTCTTCGGCGAGAGTTTTATCGACGTAAACCAGGGCGTTGATGGTGTAGAGCAGGATGCCGAGCGCTATCCTGTCGAGGGAAGCCTTAGCCTGGATTTGGGTAAGACCTGCTACTGGCGGGTCGATGAGGCCAACAGCACTATCGGCTGGGATGTAGGAGCCGTCTGGCGATTTACAATAGCCGATTATCTTGTTGTGGAGGATTTTGAAGATTACAGCGACTCCTCCCCGAACATCATATATGAAGCGTGGGCCGACGGATGGGAAAATCCTGAAAACGGTTCTAATGTAGGCCATCTTCTACCAGATCTTCTTCAGGGAGAGCATTATGTTGAGACTACGATAGTCCACAGCGGCAAACAGTCGATGCCATATTATTATGACAATACAGGTACAGTCACTAATTCGCAAGCCCAGCGTACGTTTAGTCCAGTGCAGGATTGGACCAGAGAAGGCGTTGACTCCTTAACGCTGTGGTTCAGGGGTCATCCGACGTATGTCGGCAGCTTCGTGGAAGCTCCCGCTGGTACCTACACGATGACCGGCTCAGGTACAGATATATGGAACACTGACGATGAGTTCCACTTCGCCTTCAAGGAATACACTGGCGCCGGCACGATTATTGCGAAGGTTGAGAGTGTTCAGAACACGCATGAAACCGCCAAGGCCGGCGTAATGATTCGCGATACGCTCGATGCGGATTCCAGGTATACCGGTTTATTCATCACGCCTGAAAACGGAGTCCGTTTCCAGTATCGCAACACTGTCGGAGGATTTACTGACAGGCAATTTACCGAGGGTATAACAGCACCTTACTGGGTGAAATTAGAGCGTACATCAGGTGGGCTTATTAGAGCATATTACTCCGCGGACGGCACCACATGGGAACGGTTTAATTTGACACAAGTCATGATGAACACGCCCATGTACATAGGTCTGGCGTTGACCAGCCATGATGCCGCCTTGACCTGCGAGGCGAAGTTCTCTAATGTCAGCTTCCCCGGTACGAATGTCGATATGCAATGGACTGACCAGGACATCGGCATGCTCAGTAATGAGCCTGAGCAAATGTATGTAACTGTGGCAGATGGCAGCGGCACAGCAGCGACGGTCTATCACAACGACCCCGATTCAGCGCTGATAAACACCTGGACGCAGTGGAACATCGACACCAAAGAGTTCGGTGATGCCGGCGTTGTCCTGACCGATGTCAGCAAGCTGGCCATTGGCTTTGGCGGCGCGGACAATCCGCAGCCTGGCGGTTCGGGCCTGGTGTTCTTCGACGATATCCGGCTGTATCTACCAGCTCCGTAACAACAAGCCAACCAAGCGGCAATTGGTAGCGTGGCTGACATAGGCGATTTGCAACAGTTCGGGGCCTGTACTGATGGATTCGGTATAGGCCCTTTTTTAATTGATTACAGATTACATAAGGTGCAGGCAAGGTGGCGAGTTTTGATTCGACCGGCTAAACCCCATTGGAAGTTCTATAATGAGGTAGTAATATGACATAAACACACTCGGAAGTCGGCGACTCATTTCTGATGGGGTAAACTCACTTCTAACGGGGCAAAAAGGGAAAATTTCCAACGGGGTAAACCCATGGGCATATTTGACCGATACCTCAAATAGATTTGCGTCTGGGACCGAACCAATCGTCCTATAAAAATGAGGTAGGGGTCAGAACCAGATTTGCCCTTGTGGCTGGAGCCGAAAGGCTTTTGGCTGGGCGGGAGTGAGCTATAGCGTTTGATGTTACCATAAAAGAATATCTAAAAGAGATCGATGAAGCATCACTGCTGACAGTGGAACAGGAGCATATGTTAGGTAAGCTGGTCGTTGAAGAAAACGACCCGTGGGCCAGGGAACAGTTGGTGCGAAGCAATCTTCGGCTGGTCGTTAATATCGCAAAGAAATATGGCAGCCGAGGGATGAGTCTCGGTGACTTGATTGAAGAGGGGAATCTCGGCCTTATAAAAGCTGTTGATTACTTTGACCCTGACCGTGGTACTCGCTTCAGCACCTATGCAGCTTGGTGGATAAAACAAAGTATCAAGCGTGCACTGCTGGAAAACATTCAGCCGCTTCATATTCCCACCTATATGGTTGGATTGATAAATCAGTGGCGGCATACCGCGGCAGAGCTGGAAAGCAGACTTGGCAAAACGCTGAGTGTTGAGGAGATGGCGGATATTATGCAACTGCCGCTGCGGAAGGCAAAAGTCATACATCGGATCGTCGAGGTTCTTAGCTCTGCGGCCGAACCTTGCAGCGGCGATGGGTTGGACGAAGATCAAATGCTCGAAGCGATTCTGGAGGATCGAAACGCCGGCCAGCCCGAAGATGCATTGGTTGCGGATGAAGAACAAGCGAAGGCTTTGAGATTACTCAACGAAATCGAACCAAGAGAAGCGGATGTCTTGAGGTTGCATTACGGTCTTGATGGAAACAAACCGATGGCACTGAGGGAAATCGGTAAGAAATTAGGCCTGACACGAGAGAGGATTCGCCAGATTCGGCGCGACGCGCTTACCAAGCTTTACGAATATATGAACGATGAGTAGCGCTGAATAACAAGCCAATAAAACTTGCATTTCGTCAGCAATATATTAACAATAGACAGCGGTAGGCGAACATCTGTACGTCTAAGCGATTGTAATGTTGATAGGTACCAAGGAAGGGAAACAAATGGCGACCAAAGGAATTGATCTAAAAAAATACATTCGCAACGTACCTGACTGGCCGAAGAAGGGGATTTTATTTCGCGATATCACACCATTGTTAGCCGACCCGGAGGCGTTTGCAGCGGCAATAGATGCTTTATGCGCTGGTTTTACAGAGATGGGCGTCGAATATGTGGCTGCTGTGGAGGCGAGGGGGTTTATATTTGGTGCGGCGGTTGCGGAAAAACTCGGAGCCGGCTTTGTGCCCATACGCAAGAAAGGCAAGCTGCCTTTCGAAACCGAGAGTGTCAGCTACGATTTGGAATATGGCACCGATACCTTAGAAGTACATCGTGATGCTGTAGAAAACCGAGCGAAGGTTTTGATGGTTGACGATTTATTAGCGACGGGCGGGACAATGGCGGCGGCCTGTAAGCTCATTGAAAAAATAGGGGGACAAGTTGCGGGCATCGTATTTCTTGTAGAGCTTGCCGATCTGCGTGGAAGAGAAAAGATTGCCGATTATAAGGCCAAATCAATTATTTCATATGAGTAGGGGCAACCCGATGTGGTTGCCCTGGACAGGCAAATTGGCCTGCCCCTACACGTCTTTGCGTTTTCTGAGCAAAAATAGGCTGCCGAGGCCGAGAATAGCAATCGTCGTTGGCTCGGGGATTGGCTGCTGCGCTAAGGTGAAGGTATACGGGACGGAGTCAGGAATACTTAACTCAAACTGAAGCGTGACAACCTGACCGGGTAGTACTGCCTTCGGTGCCCAGAACTCGATGGTCCAAAGGTCTGGATACTCTACTGTCTCGAATTTTGTGCTTCCGGCGGTTCCCCCAACAAAAGTGGCATCACCTTGCCGGTCAAGTGAGAGTATATAGCCCGTCCAGGTAAATCCGCTCTCATTCGTAGCGGTTGTAGTGATAGTGAATGTCGATTTGGCCTCGGCCGTGATTGCGACGTCGGCGACAGCGAGTGAAGAGAGGCCCTGCGTAACTACGGCGCCGCTCGGAGACCATGTGGAGACTGCGTCGGAGTGAAAACTAACCAGCCCTGCTTGGGCCGCACTGCTGAAGAATGCGACCAGCCCAACCAATATGAAAACAAGCGCGTGCTTGCTCATTTGATTCTCCTCCTGAGACTTTAGCAATATTAATCCACATTCGCTATTGTCTTTTATTATATCCAGTATGCAAAGAAGTTTCGGAAAATGCAATGATTTTTTTGCCTTTTTTGTCGAAAACGGCTTTTTGGGTTTTGTTTTTTTCATAACTATAAGAATAATAAGATGTTAAGCTCGACAAGAACTTGTGTTTCTTCCACCGAGACCACAAAAATCTTTGACTGAATCAGGATGATATTCTTCGCGCCGTTGCGATTCGGTCGTTGTTGTGGGGGTCTTTTTCGATTTTGATTTCGGCGAAAGCACCGGTTTGTTCGAGCAATTCTCTAACAGCCCGGCCTTGTGCATAACCGATCTCCAGCATCAATGCGGCATCGGGTTTTAGGAACTCGTCCACTTTTTCAATAAGTCTTCGATATATATCCAGGCCGTCAGCTCCTGCAAACAAGGCCGACTTTGGCTCGTAATCTTTTACGTTTTTGTCAAGCTTCTCATACTCGGCGGCACTTACGTAAGGCGGATTGCAGACAATCAGGTCAAATTTGCCCACGTCCAGTCCGGATATAATAGGGTCAAATAAGTCGCCGTGCAAAAGCTTAATTCTGTCCTTTAGCTGGTGCTTTTCAACATTTCCGGCGGCGACATTTAGGGCGGCGTCGCAGATGTCTGTTGCGATTATCCGGGCATCCGGGAAATTTTTGGCAATTGCGACAGCGATACAGCCGCTACCGGTACACAAGTCGCAGACGAGCTGAGTGCCGGGGCGGGTCCGTAAAAATTCGATAGCTCTTTGGACGAGCAGTTCCGTCTCCGGGCGAGGGATCATACAATCAGCGGTTATGTTGAGCTCCAGCGAATAAAATTCGGTTTTGCCAATCAGGTACGCAACCGGCTCGTTTTGGCCGGCCCGTTTTACTAAATCGTGCAGCTTGTCCAGTTGTCGCTTGTCGACGGGTTTGTCGAATTGAGTATATAGTTCGATGCGCTTGGTCTCCAGGACGCCGCTAAGCAGAAGCTCTGCGCTTAGACGAGGCGAATCAATGCTCCTTTCGGTAAGGTATTCAGTAATCCAGTTTAAGAGCTTCTGTATGGTCCATGCCTGCATTGCCAGATTATAGCTGGGGCAAAGAAAAGTAAAAGCCAAAAAGAGCTTAGAGAGGCGCTGGGTTTGCAATTGGGTTTGATTGGGTTTGTTTTCCCCACATCTGCAAAGTCGTTCACTTTCATAATACTTTGTTATAACAGAACTTGTGTTCATTTGAGCATCCAGCAAATTGGCTTTGTTTTGCATAATTCGTTATAATTGGTTGCGCGTATAGCGTATAGCGTACAGCGCGATACGGTTGGCGAGGATACCTATGGCACAAGTTTGAGCTTCGGTAGTCATTATAAGTACCTCCGAATTTGTGATTCACTTTTTTCAGGGCGTTTCGAAAAAAGACGTCCCCCTTAGTAGGGCGAACTTGCGCATTTGGTCGAAAATTCGGGCAATTTTGGGATGGTCAAAATTTATAAATGCTTATGTGGAAAGAGATAAAAAAATATTGAAAAATTTTATTTTTGCTTTTAGCTGTCCCAGTCGGGCTGGTCAAATCCCGGCCGAACGAATGACTGGGCATCCTGGAATGCCTCCTCAACCCGGCGCAACAGGTTTTTCAGATGTGCTAACAGTTCAAGAATGGATTGCTCCTGGTCTGGGAACTGATTTAGCAACCCTCCCCATGCCGCAATGGAGCGCTCAATACCGATGATAGCTACTTTTGCTGAGCCGTTTGCGTCCTCGGGAGAGTATTCAAAGTCTGCAAGTTCGCCGCGTACATTGGCGCTTGCTGCACGACAAAGCTTGACGTATATCTGGTGCTGGTACCAGCGGATTACTTCAAAGCAGTCCTGAATTTTTACTGCTTCGTCGGCGGGTCTTGTATCAGGGATGTCAGCTTGGGCAAGCGTCTGCAGTTCATCAGCTTTGTTTTCGAGCAATCCCTTGTTTGAGTCGAACCAGCTATCTACTTTTTTTATATACGAGAGGGCGACCTGACAATATAGCTGTTCTTTGGCTGTTTTGTGCACCTGCTCGGTTTGCCTGTCAATCTCTTCGCGGTCAATCGCATTAAGGTCGATACCCATTTCTTCCGCCGTCTCTTTGACCATTTCCAGCGTTACCTTGAATATCTCGTGCAACTTATCCCAAAAGGCCTTGTTGCTGATGTCCTGCGATTGGGGATTGTCGAAATCTTCCTCGCTTAGCACATAATTCATACACCGTGAAGTAAACGCACATCGTTCGCACCATCGGTCGCAATAGTTATAAATTCCCGGGATGAATCTGGGGTCTTTGGCCAGTTTCTTGATGTATTCTTTGTCCATTATTACTGCTCCCTTACGGTCACAACTCTGTTAGATGTAAACTTTGTCCATCAGGCGCGGGAAGGCGATGCATTGGCGGATGTGTCTTTCGCCCGTCAGCCAGGCGATTGTTCTTTCGACGCCGAGCCCGAAGCCGCCGTGTGGCACCGAGCCGTACTTTCGCAAATCCAGGTACCACTGGTAATTCTCGATGTCCAGGCCGTAGTCTTTGATTCGCGCAACCAGCAGGTCGTAATCGTCCTCTCTGACCGAGCCGCCGATGATTTCACCAAAGCCTGAGGGAGCAAGCAAGTCGAAATTCAAAACAACCTTGTCATTTTCCCTGTCGGTCTTCATATAAAATGCCTTGGCTTCTTTGGGATAGTGCGTGACAAAGACGGGCTTGTCGTGCATTTGTGAGATAATAGTTTCGTCCGAGCCGCCCAAATCCCTGCCCCATTGAAATTCAGTGGCGAGCTTTGCGTGTTTGGGGTTGTTTTCGATTTTGGTATTTAGCTCGGCAAGAGCAGCATTTAATTCAATCAGCTCGGCGGCGATTTTGTCCTTCTGCCATTGCTTTATTTGGCCTTTTTGCTCGTTTTCCAGTTCGCCGATTTGCGTTTCCAATTGCTGCTTTGTGTTTTGCAGGTTTTCCAATTGCCGGGTGAGGAATTTCTGCGTCTTTTCACTGGTCAAAATATCAACCACTTCGGTGTAAGTTAATCTGTAGAAAGGCGCTTTTGTTTGTTCGAGGGCCGTGATGTTGGCACCCAAAGTCTCTAATTCGCCCTTGTTGTTTTGCAGGACTTTCGCAGCTATGAATGAAACGAAATTTTCAGCTAATTCGAGCAGCCCGTTCAAATCAATGAACGCAACTTCCGGCTCGACCATCCAGAATTCCGTCAGATGCCTTCTGGTCTTGCTTTTTTCCGCTCTAAAAGTCGGTCCAAAGCAATAGACCTTGCCGAAACTCATTGCAGCGGCTTCTAAGTGCAATTGGCCGGTTTGCGTCAGGTGCATTGGTGTTCCAAAATAGTCAGCCTCAAAAAGTGTCTGCTCGCCCTCAGCGGCCATGGCCGTGAAAATGGGTGTATCGATTAGCGTAAAGCCATTATCGTTAAAAAATCTGCGGATAGCGTCAATTAAAGTATGGCGGATTTTGCCGATGCACCACTGGCGCTGCGAGCGAAGGTGCAGGTGACGGTTTTTGAGCAGAAAATCAATGCCGTGTGATTTTGGCGTTATGGGATAATCCGTCGTAACTGAAATTATTTCTGCATCGGTTACTACTAATTCATAGCCGCCGACACTTCTCTCATCGGCATGGATGATACCGGTTACGGTGAGTGACGATTCCTGCCCAAGATGTTTTAGCTGTTCGAATAGCTTGTTGGACACCTTGCCCTTCTCCAGAATACACTGACAAAGTCCTGTGCCATCTCGGATAATTAGAAATTGAATTTTACCGCTTGAGCGTGATTGATATAGCCATCCGGCCAGGGTAACTTCCTGGCCTTGGAAACCGGCTAAACAGGAGATTTGCGTAAAATCATTTGTCATAAATCTAATTTTTCACGAAGGTAACTAAGCAGTTGGTCGGTTGAGACTCTGATTTGGTCCATTGAGTCGCGGTCGCGGACGGTTACGGTATTGTCTTCTGTTGTTTGGCCGTCAACGGTAATACAGAATGGTGTGCCGGCTTCATCCTGTCTGCGGTAGCGCCGGCCAATTGCACCCTTTTCATCGTAAAAGCAGTTGAAATACTTTTTCAGCTCGTCGTAAATACTGTGTGCTATTTCGGGCATACCATCTCTTTTGACCAACGGGAAAATCCCAACCTTTACCGGAGCAAGGGCGGGGTGAAATCTAAGCAAGTTTCTTTGTTCTCCGCGAACTTCCTCTTCATCGTATGCATCGACCAAAAAGGCAAGCGCACTTCTGTCAATGCCGGCACTTGGCTCAATCACGTAAGGGATGTAACGTTTTTTCTGCTCATCATCAAAATACGACAACGGCCCTTTTTCGAAATCTTTAGCTTCATCAGCTAATTCGATTTTTTCTAACTGCCGGTCGTTTTCAAACCATCTGTTCAGCGTTCTTATTCCCCGCTGATGCTGCCGCAGGTCATAATCTGTGCGATTGGCGATGCCTTCAAGCTCCTGCCAGTCGCCTGAGCCGAATGGAAATTTATATTCGACATCAACGCAGGCCTTGGCATAGTGGGCCAGCTCATTGGCATCGTGCTCGCGGAACCGCAGGTTCTCTTTCTTTAGACCTAAATTTATGTACCAGTTAAACCGGGCCTCTTTCCAGTGCTGGAACCATTTTTCATCAGTGCCCGGCTCGCAGAAAAACTCTAATTCTGCCTGCTCAAATTCACGTGTGCGAAAGATAAAGGCCTTGGTGGTTACTTCGTTTCTGAAG
>JAUXAB010000104.1 GCA_030615025.1 Phycisphaerae bacterium
TTTTTCCCGGTCTGCCCGGCTCAAACGGCAGCAGTTCAGCCGTAACATAGCCGTCGTAGCCGACATCAGACAAAGCTTTCTTAACTGCCTCGAAGTCCACGTCACCTTCCAACAAATCAACAAAGCCCGCCGCGGTACCGACAGAGAGCTTGAAATCTTTAACGTGCACACGCTTTATCCGCCCGCCGAGGATTCGAATCCACTGGTCGGGGTAGCCGGTCAGCAGAACGTTGCCAACATCAAAGTAGGCCCCTACCATTTCGGAGTTGAAGCCGTCGATAAAGTCCCGCATCTCCAGCGGACTCAACAAGAATTTGTTCCAAACGTTTTCGATACATATTGCCACGCCGGTCTGTTCAGCAGCCGGCAGAAGCTGCTTGATTGCTTCTCCGGCCCGCTCATAGCAAACGTCGTAATCAATCACCTCGGCATCCGGCAAAAAGAACACATCCACTGCGCCCGGAACGAAAAGATACGCATCGGTGCCGAGCCATTTTGTTACCTGCAGCGCCTTGCGGGTAAAGTCAATAATCTTCGCTCTGCTCTCGCCGTCTTCAGCGGTAGGCGAACAGCTCCAGCTTTCGCCGGAGGCAACACTTGAAATCTCAATACCGATTTTTCGAGCTGTGGCCACGATATCTTCACACTGGGCTTGTGTGGCCCGGTCTGTTAAAACCCCTTTGCTGGCGACGGCCAGCTCAATGGCCTCGAATCCGAGCTCTTTTGCCTCTTGCATCGCCTCAGCTATTGGCTTTTTAGCTTCGAGTCCGCCCTCGAATATCCAGTAACTTGCACTTATCTTCATTTTATGATAACCTACTCAATAATTTATATGTGCTTGCAGCACAACAATCTTTCACGGAGCACAGTATAACAGCGATGCCTAACAAAAACCAAGTCAAAGTCCGGATTTTTTGTACAAAGTTGATTGAAAAAACACAAAAACATCGGTTCATAGGTACAGTAGTTTTGGTCATCTCACTGCTGTCCGCCTGTGTATGGGCGGAATCGGGACTTGAGTTTCCTGGGCCATCGCCGGGTGATGGGCAAGGCAAGGTAAGCCGAAGCGAGCTTGTTCTGCAAAACAAAGTGCTTGCGTGCACCTGGGACATTTCTGAAGGACGACTCAAGCCCAGGCGCGTAATGGACAAATTGTCGGCAACCACGCTCCAATTACGACAGGCCGAATGCTTTCAACTAATTCTGGACGGCGGGCGGATGGTGAATGCTTCTGACCTGAAAATCGTTGGCAAGCCCGAGCTAAAAAACTTGGAGCCAAAGCACAAATCGTGCCACCTGGCGGAACGGTTTGGCGGCAAGCAAATCTCTGTTACGCTGGCCTCTTCAAACAATAACCTTGAAGTTGAATGGCGGGCAATTTTACGCGACGGCTCAAACTACGTGCGGCAAGAAGTGACCCTGGTCGCAATAAATAAACCAATCAAAGTTAAAGAAATAGTATTGCTGGAACTGGGCGAATCGAACGCGAAGGTAATGGGCACTGTGGACGGCTCGCCCATTGTAGTAGGTAACATGTTTTTCGCTTATGAGCACCCTCTCTCAAAGAGTCGGGTATTAGTGGGGAGCCCGCCTCGTTTGCGTTGCAGCTTACCGTGCAGCACCGAGTTGAAGCCGGGCAAGCCGTTCGCGCAGACCTCGGTTATCGGTGTTGTTCCGCAAGGGCAGTTGCGCCGCGGCTTTTTATACTATGTGGAACGTGAGCGGGCCCATCCATACAGGCCGTTCCTGCATTACAACAGTTGGTACGATATTGGTTATGGGGCCCAGAAAATACAGCAGCACCAATGCCTAAATGTGATTGACCTCTTCGGAAAAGAGCTAATCAGGCGGCGAAAGACAGTGTGCGATTCGTTTGCTTTGGACGACGGGTGGGACGACACCGCCTCATTGTGGCGGTTTCACAAGGGGTTTCCCAGTGGCTTTGCCCCGCTGCGAAAGATGGCGGAAAAATATGATTCGACATTGGGGGCCTGGCTTTCTCCTTTTGGCGGCTACGGCAAAGCAAAGCAGGACCGGCTCAAATATGGCCGCCGGCAGGGTTTCGAGACAAACAAAAGTGGTTTCTCGCTGGCCGGGCCCACGTATTACGCCCGGTTTCGCGACGTGTGTGTCAATATGATTCGCAAGTATGGACTGAGCTACTTTAAATTTGATGGTATCGGCACAGGAGGCAGACCAACCGGAGCCGGCGCTGAATTTGTCCAGGATATGTCGGCCCTCCTGCGACTTATCAGTGAGCTGCGCCAGGTCAAACCCGACGTGTTCGTGAACGTTACCACAGGCACCTGGCCGTCGCCTTACTGGCTCTGGTACTGCGACTCGACATGGCGTGCGGGAGCTGATTGGAGCACCCACGGCTGGGGCTCGAAACGGCAGCAGCAGGTTACATACCGCGATAAGGAAACCTTTCACAATGTCGTGAGACGCGCACCTTTATATCCGCTAAATTCCCTTATGACCCAGGGTATTATGTTCGCCAACCACGGACTTCCGGATGAAGTTGATGGTTTGCTTGAGGACATCCGTGCATTTTTTGCAAGCGGGACAAATTGTCAGGAACTATACATCACCGCATCCTTGATGCGACCGCAGGACTGGGACGCCTTGGCAGAGGCGGCAAAATGGTCACGCAGTAATGCGGACGTGCTGGTAGATACGCACTGGGTGGGGGGCGACCCGGCCAAGGGCGAAATTTACGGCTGGGCGTCGTGGTCTGAGCGAAAAGGTATCCTGTCACTGCGTAATCCTCATGACAAGCCGGGTAAGCTTACGGTGGATATTGGCAAAGTCTTCGAGCTGCCTGCAGGCACAGCACAGAAGTATTCTTTGAAGAGCCCCTGGAAAGAAGACGCCGGCAGTACGGCGATTGTACTCTCTGCAGGGAAAGAACATACATTTGAATTGAAGCCGTTTGAGGTGCTGGTCTTTGATGCAAAGCCTCTCTAAGTTTTACTGGCTGCGATATCTCGCACCACTTCAATCTTACAACCAAATACCATCGACCATCAAATCCTTTGTTCGTATTTCTATGAATCGTGCCCCTCCACATACCGAATGCGATCCTGCAAAGACGCCTCATCAAAGCAAAACCGCTTATCATACCCCCGAGTCCAAACCCTCCCCTCCAATCCCTTCTCTCTCAACGCCACCGTACTTGCATTCTTATATCTTCGAACGGTCTCTTCAATAGGCCTCCCATCATACCCGACCACAATATGCACATGATTCGAACACACGGCTATTGCAAGGATACTCTGCCCTATTCTCCGCGCTTTGCCCAAAATCGTCCGCTCTACGACCGCCTTATTCTCCTTGCCAAGCCTGACCGGTCTTTGGGCCAACCGCCCTCGATTGGCGTCATGCAACGCCTTGTCCTCTCCCAATACTTGGCCGTCCCTTACGTAACTTCGCCTGTCACCCTGTAACCACGTCCCATACGTAGTCCAGGTCACCATATAACCAACCGTCTTCGCCATCCCAAACGTCCCTCATACTCGCCCACCCCTCACCTTATCTAACGCCGCGATTCATCGCGGCGCCTGTTTAGCCCCCCAACCCCATGATCTTACCTGCCTATAAGGCAGCGTTGGGGGGTCCGTCCCGAAAGCGCCATACGTCAACACATACCCAACAATCACCACCATAATGAAGATTGTAAAACCAACGCCCCGCCCACCCCTGCACCTCATCTAACGCCACGATTCATCGCGGCGCCTGTTTAGCCCCCTAACCCCGAAGGGCGTTCGGGGGTCACGTCCCGAAAGCGCCATACGTCAACATATACCCAATCATTCTCGCCATAATCAAAACCAAAAAAAACTCGCTCCTATATCATACCATTGGCCTACCAATAATTGCAACAATCAAAGCCCAATAAATAAAGGATTTTCCTTGCAAAACAAATGTATTGTTTTTAGAGTATTGCCAGAAAGTGAGGTGTATGATACAGTAATTTAAGGAAGGTGTTCTTGGAATTCTGTAATTTTGAACGGTATGGATAAGCAAATGGGAGACGAAAAGAAGAATCAACATTTTGTTCCAAGAAGTTTCCTAAGGGGCTTCGCTACTGATTCGGAAGATAGCTTGATTTGGGGGTACGACAAGAAGTACGGCAAATGTACTGGCAAGCGTTCCATAAACCAAATATGCAGTTTCGACTATTATTATGAACAATTAAAGCCAGACGGAAGTAAAACTCAGATGTTAGAGGATGGGTTTCAAACAATCGAAACACCTGCAATTGAAATTATAAGAAATCTGTCTGCATCTCAGAAATTATCTTCGGATGACAAAGGTTGTTTAGCATTTTACATTGGACTTATGTTAACCAGGAGCCCTTCATACCGAGATGGTATCCATGAAATTCATAAGCACGCCGCCGAAATAATGTTACAGATAGAATATAAATCCGGAAGACTTCCTGAGCCACCAGCAATCTTAAAAGAGAGAATAATTAACAATGATATAACCTCAGTAGTCAACGCTGAAATATTACCACATGTCAGCCTGCAATATATGTTTGATTCGGCAAATACAATCAGTCACTCACTGTGTAATAAGAAATGGGATATCTATTACATCAAGAATAGCGACTATTTTATTACTTCAGATACACCTGTAATGTTTGAAGATATGAACTCTAAGGAAAATCGAACCATTGGCCCTGCACATGCCGAGAGTCTCGTTATATGTCCCATTACAAAGAAGATGATTGTCGCTGTAAGACCATACTGCAAGACTGACCGTAGTCGTTTTGAGTTTATGCCGGTAAAAGATGGAATGGTTGACGAGCTAAATAAATTCATGTGTCTTAACGCTCAAAGATTTGTCTATGCTTCAGGGCAATCACAGGAATTGTTGGGTTATGTCAAGAAAGCTAAAGGGTATTGTAAAAAATTTAAGGCATATAGATTTGGCAACGCCATAATATCTCAGTGGGACTTTCTTATCAGCCAATGTGAGCAGACTACCCAAAATCAACGGGGTACAGACTGACCGCAGAGTCATATCATGGGAAAGTTGTAGGATGGACAACTCGCTTGTCCATGCGGATAGATCTGCTTTAACGTCCCAACATAATGTGCAAAAAATGTTGTACGTTATCAATATATATTTACAGCCTACTCAATATAGGGCATCTGTGACAATAGTAAAGGAATAGCATGGAAGAAGACTGCAAAGGCCCAGTTTGTTATTTGTGTGGAGAATCTATTGAAGATAGCCCGGAAGATACAGGGCTGGAATTATCAATGGACCATGTTCCACCAAGACAGTTCTATCCAAAAGCCATTCGTCAACAAGAAGACTTAAATCTTGAACTTGCCCCGTCTCATAAAAAATGTAATGAAGATTACAGAAAAGACGAAGAGTATTTCTATCATTCTTTGTATCCACTTGTAGCTGAAAACAATCCAAGTATGGGACAGATTATCCTTCAGGATTTAGGAAGAAGAACTCATAAGCCCCAAACGCCTGCAATGATAAGAAAAATTTTGAAAAATGTTTCTGGCGTGACCCAAGGGGGCATTCTTCTTCCACCCGGGAAAATTGTGTGTAGTTTAGATGAGTTAAGATTACAAAGAATTGCAATTAAAATAGCTCGTGGTGTGTTAGCATTGAATGACATTGTGTATATATCAGAATCAAATTGTTTTGACTTGAGATTCTGTGAAAATGAATCCGAAGTTATAGAGTTGTATAGAACCTTGTGGAAAATATCACCTGTTTATGCAGTATATCAAAAAGTATTCTCACATAAATATTTCTACTTGGACAATGTGCATTATCTGTGTTTATTGTTTTGGGGGTCTTTTATGTATTGTCTTTGTTTCAAAGGGAATCCTGCAAGTCAAACAATACTATGATAAAGAGAACAAAAGCCTGTGGTTTAAAATAGGTAAAATATCCACGTTTTTTCAACCAAAAGCGAGGATACCTTCGAGCAAAAATCAAATTTTTCAAATATTTTTTAACTGCCTTACTGACATCGAGTTACGAGAATCCCGAATCAAAAATCGAGGACTTTTTTCGCATCAAACGCGCACATTCGTGCAATTATAGAGGGACGTCTTTTTTCAGCCCTCATTTCGGGACCGTCATCCCGAAGCCTTTGTTTTGAAAATTAAGGATTTAGGATTTCAAACTACTATATAACTCCTTATCCAATATGATGATACAGTCAAAAACTAATAATCATTTATCAATAATCAATAATCATTTGGCTTTCGGCATCTTTACAACTGTAGAGGAGTCTCTACAAATCAACCTTTTTATGCAAAACAAAGCCAATTTCCGAAAAAGTCAAATGAACATAACTGATTTTATAACAAAGAATTATGAAAATAAGACACTTAGCGAACGCGGGAAAAAACAAAGCCAAACAAACCCAATCAAAGCCAATTTGCCGGATGCTCAAATGAACGTAAATAAAGTAATAACAAAGGATTATGAAAATTTGTCAAATTGGGCAATTTGTGAAAACAAACCCAATTCAAACCCAATACGAACCCAAACAAACCCAATTCTTGTCCGCCATCAGTGTGGCGGGTCAAAGGCAAAAAAATGCTGCTGCGTTTGACGATTAACACCCGGCGGGGAGTATTTTCTGGGTCTCCTGCCCCCTGCCTAAGAATTGCAGGGGCATGCTCCGGCATGCAGGGACATGGCGGGGATGTCGGCGTTGAGAATTTGCTGATGCTTAATTTTGTTTCAGCAGCTTGTCGAGCAGGGGTTTTAATTTTCGGATGGCGTTGCCGCGGTGCGAGATTGCGTTTTTCTCGTCAGGGGTCATTTGGGCGACGGTTTCGCCTAATTGCGGGAGGAAGAAAATCGGGTCGTAGCCGAAGCCGTTTTCCCCGATTGGCCTATCGATTATAAGGCCTTCCAATGTTCCCTGAGTTTGGATTAAGATTTCTTCAGGACTTGCCAGACACAGGCAGCAAACAAATCTTGCTGTTCGTTTTTCAGGGGGCAGGCCTTTAAGAAGTTTCAAGACCTTTTCAATGTTTCGATGGTCTATTAGCTCTCTATCATCGCTTTTTTTGCCGCAGAACCTCGCTGATTCGATGCCGGGACCGCCTTGAAGGGCGTCGATTACCAGGCCGGAATCATCGGCGATAGTCCACAGGCCGGTCGCTTTGGCGTAGCCGATAGCTTTTTTGCAGGCATTTTCGACAAAAGTCGCGCCGTCCTCTTTGACCTCAGCGATGTTACTGAAATCGGCCAGGCTAAGCCACTTAACGTCGGCATCGAGCATCGCTTTCAATTCAGCGATCTTGCCGGGATTGGTAGTAGCAACGAGAATTTTACGTTCCATTGATTCAATATCTCCCTTAGCTCAAGAGTCTTTTTAATAAAGCCCGCTGGAAGTGCAGGCGGTTCTCGGCCTGGTCGAACATAATCGAATTGGACGACTCAACAACTTCGTCGGTGATTTCAAGGCCGCGATTAGCCGGCAAACAGTGCATAATTTTGGCATCAGCCGGCGCGGATTTGAGCAGCTCGGCATTTACCTGAAAACCTGCGAAGTCCGCACAGCGTTTTTGCTTTTCGGCCTCCTGGCCCATACTGACCCAGGTGTCGGTATAAATGAAATTGGCATCAGCAACAGCCCGGGCAGGGTCGTTTGTCTGGGTGACGGTGTCGGCGGCAATTTGATTTGCCTTCCGGATTGATTCGGCATCGAGCTGGTAACCGGCCGGCGAAGCGACAACCATCTTCATACCCAGCTTCGCACAGGCAAAGGCCAACGAGCGAGCAACGTTATTGCCGTCACCAATGAAGGTGATTTTCACGCCTTCCAAGTCTTCACAGTGCTCCTGAATAGTGAGTACGTCAGCCATTGCCTGGCAGGGGTGCAGCCAGTCGGTGAGGGCGTTTATTACCGGCACGGTTGCGAAGGCGGCCAATTCGGTTACGGTGGTGTGCTCGAAGGTTCGTGCCATTATGCCGTCCACATATCGGCTCAGGACCCTGGCCATATCCTTGATTGGCTCGCGTTTGCCGATGCCGCCGATGTCTTCGGGCTTGACGTAGATTGCACTGCCATCGAGGTCCGTCATAGCAACCTGGAAGCTAATTCTGGTTCGCAGACTCGGCTTTTCAAAGAGCATTGCGAGGACTTTGCCGGAAAGACATAAGTCAGTTCCGCCGACGCTGTATAAACTCTTCAGTCTGGCGCTTGTCCGCAGCAAGTCTTTTAGCAGCTCGGTGGAACAATCATTTATGGAAAGAAAATCCTTCATTTTAGACCTCCACACACTCATGTGTGTGGTATCCATTCTCCAAACGTAAGTGTGGGGTTTCTTCTTTATTCCGTCAAAATATTATCAAGGATATCAACGGCCTGGTCGATTTGGCTTTTAGTTACAATCATCGGCGGCATAAACCGCAAGACGGTATCGTTGGTGCAATTTATTCGCAGACCCTTCTCTAAGCATTTATCGACTATTTCGGCACCGGGGCTGGTTAACTGAACGCCAATCATCAGGCCGATGCCACGAACATGGTCAATAATGTGATGTTTTTGCTTTAACTGGCCGAGCTTGTCTTTAGTATACTGGCCAAGCTGGGCAGCGTTTTCCAGCAGATTTTCTTCTTCTATTGCCTCGATAGTCGCAACGGCAGCTGCGCAGGCCAGGGCGTTGCCTCCGAACGTTGAAGCGTGTTTGCCGGGGACAAGCGAGGCGGCGATTTCTTCTTTGGCCATCATAGCACCTATTGCGACGCCGCCGCCCAGTGCCTTTGCCATTGTCATAATGTCCGGCTCAACCCCGAAATGCTGGTATCCGAACCATTTGCCGGTCCTGCCTATTCCGGTTGTGACTTCGTCGAGAATCATTAAAGCTCCATTTTCATCGCAGAGGCGTCGAATGGCCTGAAGATAGTCTTCGGTTGCGATGTTTATGCCGCCCTCGCCCTGGATGGGCTCGACCATAACGGCTGCCACTTCATCGCTGAATACCGATTCGAGTGCGGCAATATCATTAAACGGCACATAAACAAAGCCCGGCAGCAGCGGCAGCAAACCCTCGTGGTGCTTTGGCTGGGCGGTTGCCGTCAAGGTGGCAAAAGTGCGACCGTGGAAGCTGCCCTCGGCGGTTATGAATTTATACTTTTGCTGTGATGTGTGCAGGCGAGCCAGCTTGAGTGCCGCCTCGTTTGCCTCGGCGCCGCTGTTGCAGAAAAAGCATTTACCGCCGAATGCGCGTTCGCTTAAAAGCCTGGCTAATTTGCCCTGCGGCTCGGAGTAGAATGTATTGTCGATGTGCAGAAGCCGGCCGGCCTGGCTGCGGATGGCCTCGACGACCTTCGGGTGACAATGGCCTATAGCGCTGACCGCCCAGCCGGGAAACATATCGAGTATTTTGCTGCCGTCGGCATCGAACATATAACAGCCTTGGCCCTTAACGATAACCCGCGGCAGACGAGGGTAATTAGCGATAACGTATTTATCAAATAAATCAATCGTTTCCTGCGTAGTCATTTTCTTTTCCACTTTTTACCGCAGAGGTCGCTGAGTTCACAGAGTTTTTTTAATCTTGATTTCCTTCTTCGCGGTCTCTCCGTAAGGAGTCCCAAGGACTGCGTTCTCTGCGGTTAATTTTTAACTATCTGTGTCCCTATTCCTTTATCCGTATAGATTTCGAGCAGTAGCGAATGCTGGATTCGGCCGTCGATAATATGCGCTTTTTTGACGCCTGCGTCCAGTGCCGTCAGGCAGGCACCGACCTTCGGCAGCATCGCGCCGGTGATTGTACCTGATTCAATCATTTCCTTAATCTGCATTTCGTCGGCGCTCGAAACTCTGCTGTTCGGGTCTTCGAGGTCGGTCAGTATTCCGTGTGTGTCACTTACGACGACGAGCTTTTCAGCCACGACTGCCGCGGTGACCTTGCCGGCAGCACTGTCGGCGTTGACATTCAACTTGCCACCCGCCCCGTCTTTGGCTATCGAGGCGATGACGGGTATAGTGCCATCGGCACAGAGCGTTTTTAACAATTTCGCGTTGACATCAACAACCTGTCCAACCAATCCGAGGTCGAGCTTGCGTCCATCTTCACTCGTCAGTCTTAATGGCTCGGCAAACAATATGCAACTGCTGAGCGAATGCAGGCCCATGGGCCGGCAGTCCAGCTCCGTGAGGGTCTCGCAGATGGGCGTATTGATTTTCTGTACTAACGTATGCTCTGCTATCGTTAGAGTCCGCTGGTCGGTATATCGGCGTCCCCTGACCCAGACGGGCTCGAGACCCGCTTCGTTCATTGCCCTTGTGATGGCCTTTCCGCCGCCGTGGACGATAATCGGCTGCATTCCGACGGTGGCCATAAAGGCGATATCGGTCAGCAGCTTTTTTTGCAGGGAGGTATCGTCGAGGACGCTTCCGCCGAGCTTTACGACCACGATTCGGCCGCGAAAGCTGCGGATATATTCCATCGCCTCGATGAGGGCACCAGCTTTTGCAATAGCTTCCTGCACTGCTTAACCCTTGAAAACAGCAATTAAAGAAAGAAATGAGTGTATGAATGCTACGGCTGCTCGTCAAGCCAAATCTGCCCAAAGGAACTGGCAACCCACTATCTTAGTCCCTCGGGAGTTGATTGGTTCTGGAATTGGCTTGGATTTAGCATGACCTCCCCACAAACTTGCTCGACAATCAACTGAGCTATAGGCATTTCCGGGCTGAGCAAGAAAGGAGCTGGTCCAAGGTTAATCAT